>JALONS010000406.1 GCA_025454855.1 Arcicella sp. | reverse complement strand
TTTTAAACTCATACTGTAGTCTCGCTGACTACGCTTGACATAATTAAAATATTCTTCCATAACGATACTTTTTTGTATCGCTATTTCAGGACAAGACAAAATTCTAACAAAAAAGGAACTTCAATTAGTTGAAGTTCCTTTTTTGTTAGAATTGAAATAGGTACTTTAAAGTTTCCTAATCACCAATAACTAATTACTACTTTCAATAACCAATTACCCAATTTCCAGTAATCGATTACCAGTATCGACTAACAAAATTCTTCAAAAACGCCCTCCAAATGAGCGGCAATGATTTCAGCGGGACGACCTTCAATATGATGACGCTCTACCATGTGAACCAATTCACCATCCTTAAATAAAGCAACCGCAGGAGATGATGGAGGGTAAGGTAACGTATATTCACGAGCTTTAGCGGTAGCTTCTTGGTCAACACCCGCAAAAACGGTTACTAAATGGTTTGGCTTTTTCTCTGAATTCCAAACTGCTTCTTTTACCCCTGGACGAGCCGTGCGAGCCGAACATCCACAAACCGAGTTGATGAATACTAAAGTTGTTCCTTTTTCAGCCATAACTGCCTCTACTTCAGCGGCTGTTTTTAATTCTTTGAATCCTCCTTCTGCAATATCCATACGCATAGGAGCTACTAAATGTTCTGGGTACATATTTTGTTCTAATTTTGAATGAGTGATTGAGCGAATGAGTGAGTATGAAAAGCGTAAAAGAATAAAGTATTCTATTAATCACTCATTCCCTCATTCAACATTGTTACATAAATCCAAGTTCCAATTTTGCCACTTCCGACATCATGTCTTGTGAATACGGTGGGTCAAAGGTCAATTCTACACTAACATCTGAAACTTCCGCAATTTCTTTAATTTTCTGCTCTATTTCCACGGGGATACTTTCCGCCGAAGGACATGAAGGAGAAGTAAGCGTCATGAGTACATAGACGTTATTAACGGGAAATATTTTTATATCGTAAATCAGACCTAATTCATACACGTTTACGGGAATTTCAGGGTCATAAACTTCTTTGATAGCCTTGATTACTTCTTCTTTTAATTCTTCTTCGGTCATTTTATATTAGTATTAAGTACGATGTATTAAGTACCAAGTACTTTTGGTTATGCTAATGATTGTCAATTTTTTAAAGTCTTTTGAAGTCCAAAAATCATATTCTGTATTTCAGATAATTTGATGCAAATTTTCTCTGTCTCTTGATTATCAGCATACCCCAATTTAGCACTTATTGTTAATTGGGTTTCTAATTCAAATGACGAACCATTGGCTATTCCTAAAAATTGATAGAACTCATTTTTATTGTTTCGTCCAGCCCCTTCAGCAATATTACTTGGAATTGATACTGCTGAACGTTGTATTTGAGAAACTAATCCATATTTTTCATTCTGAGGAAATACAGAGGTTAATTGGTAAATATCAACTACAATCTCAATAGCTTTTTGCCAAACTTTCAGTTCTTTAAAACGATTCATTTTAATGTAGATTATAATATTTTAAACTAAGGTGTATAAGCAATCGCATAATTTTTCATCTGTTTCACCATCGAAGCTAAACCATTTGAACGAGTCTGTGCTAAATGTGAACTCATACCAATTTTATCTATGAAATATAAATCTGCTTCTGAAATGTCTTTTGGTGTATGTCCTGACAACACTCTGATAAGCATATTTACTAAGCCTTTTACGATAATCGCTTCGGAATCTGCTTCAAAAAATAGTTTTTCTCCTTCTTGATGTGCATTTAACCAAACTCTACTCTGACACCCCTTGATGATATTTTCTTCTGTTTTTTGTTCTTCGGGAAGTCCCTTTAGTTTTTTCCCTAAATCAATGATGTATTCGTATTTGTCTGCCCAATCATCAAACAGTTCAAATTCTTCTATTATTTCGTCTTGTGTTTCGTTAATTGTCATTCTCTTTTTTAATTTTTCTCAAAATTAATTTTTTACCCAATTTCTAAAGATAGTTTTGATTTTATATTTCGTATAGAATTGCACATTCCTAATTTGTTCTTCGGAACGTCTCAATCTTCATAGAATCTCCTTAGCCTCTGAATTTGAATAAACTTTCCCACTACGAGATTGTTGTCTTGCTTGTTCGACTTCTTCTAAAACTGTCATAATCAAACATATATTTCCGTGTTCTCCTAATCCCCAATTCTCTAAACATCTAAATTACGAAAGCATTTTCTTCACCTTATGCAACCCCGCCACCAATTTATCAATCTCTTCAGTTGTATTATAAACAGCAAAGGAGGCTCTGGTCGTTCCCAAAATGTTGAATCTTTGCATGAGAGGTTGTGTACAGTGATGTCCTGTTCTTACAGCAACTCCTTGATTATCAAGCAATACGCCAATGTCTTGGTGATGAATGCCATCCATTACAAAACTTACTACTGACACCTTTTCTTTGGCTTGTCCGATGATTCTCAGTCCTTCAATTTCGGATAATTGCTCAGTGGCATATTGCAAAAGCATATCCTCATGAGCGGCAATATTTTCTTTTCCGTGCAGGGCAATGTATTCCAAAGCGGTTTTCAGTGCCACTACATCAGCAATGTTAGGTGTTCCTGCTTCAAATTTATAAGGTAACTCATTGTAAGTGGTCTTTTCAAAAGTTACTTCTTTAATCATCTCACCACCACCCATGTAAGGCGGCATAGCATTTAAAATCTCCTTCTTGCCGTAAAGTACTCCAATTCCCGTTGGACCGTATAGTTTATGAGCCGAGAAAGTGTAGAAATCAGCGTCAAGTGCTTGAACGTCAATATTTAAGTGCGACGTAGCCTGAGCTCCATCAATCAATACTTTTGCCCCCACAGCATGAGCCAATTCGATGATTTTTTTAACGGGGTTAATCGTTCCTAACGAATTAGAAACATGATTGACCGATATTAATTTCACTTTTTCCGAAAGCATATTTACGTATGCTTCCATATCTAATTCTCCTAAATCAGTAACAGGGATTACTTTTAGTTTGATACCTCTTTCTTCGCAAAGCATTTGCCAAGGCACAATGTTAGAATGATGCTCCATTCCCGAAATAATGATTTCATCACCTTCCTTGATAAATTTCCGACCAAACGTACTGGCTACTAAATTAATACCTTGTGTTGTACCAGAAGTAAAAATGATTTCTTCGATGGACGAAGCTCCTAAAAAATCACGGATTGCTTCACGAGATGCCTCAAAGTCACGGGTAGCACGTTCGGCTAAGGTATGGATGCCTCGGTGGATGTTTGCATTATCAAAATTATAATAATGCGTAATGGTGTCAATAACCGAAGTTGGTTTTTGAGTGGTAGCGGCGTTATCGAAATAAACCAATTTCCGACCATTAATTTCTTGGTTAAGAATTGGAAAATCCGCTCTGATGGCTTGTATATCTAATATCTCTGTTGCTGTCATTATTGTAGAGGGTCAATTTTTTGCATTGGCTTTTTTTCTTTCATCAATTCCCAATTTATCATCAATTCTTCTTGATGGATAACTGCCCATTCTACTACCAACCCTAAAGTTTTAGCGGGAAGTTTTCCTTCTAAAAGAGCAAAATCATTGATACCAATGATAGCCTTAAACTCACCATATTGAGCGTGAAAATGCGGTGGATTATGGTCGTCATAAAACATCATAATGATTATTCCTAAAAAACGACTAATCTGTGGCATGAGTTAGGCTTTTATAATCTTCAAAGGACATTCCTATCAATCTCAAGTATAGTGCATCAGGGCAAATGTCTAATTCGTCATTCCATGCAATAGTCTGTGTCTCAGAATCTATATATACTTTACTAAATAAATTATTTTTCTCCCATTCCTCAAATACACCTTGATGGGCAAGATTAGATAAATCTACTGTGCCTGCCGTTCCATCATCATATTTTAAAGCAATATGATATTTATCGAGGCTTTCAACTGTAATTGGTTTTGGAAACATTTCTTAATCTTTAAAAGTCAATACAAAATGATGACTATTGATTTTAAATTTCTTATTCAGATACAAACGATGGGCATCAAAACGCTGATGTCCAGAGTCTAAATGAACACCATCAAGTTTTTTCTCTTGGGCTAAATCAATCACAAAATCAAGTAACAAACCGCCATATCCTTTACCACGAGCTTCGGGTAATGTTGACAGGTCGTCTATGTAGATAATATGACCACAATAAAGCATTGTCAGATACCTAAAACCTAAAATAGCTGGCACTTTACCATTTTCTTCCTCAATAAAAATGAGTTGGTAGCCTTGTATTTTCATGCTTTCAATTAGCTCCAGATACTTGTCTTCGGTCAGCATTGGACGTAAAGCACTAACAGCTTTCCAGCATTTCAAGTAATCTTCTTGAGTATCGGCAAATTTTACAGGCTTCAATTTCTATGAATTATAAATTTTTTCGGTAATCAATTCTTGTAAATATTCCTTGATGGAAGCAATTTCAAATTTATCAATCACATCTTGGGCGAAAGCTAAAGTTAGTAAAGCTCTGGCTGAGTCTTTAGAGATACCACGGGCTTGCATATAGAAAAGAGCGTCGTCATTGAGTTGTCCTGTGGTAGTACCGTGCGAACATTTTACATCATCTGCCCAAATTTCCAACTGCGGTTTAGTGTTCATCGTAGCATCTTCCGACAGTAACACATTTTTACAAGACTGAAAAGCATTAGTTTTCTGAGCATCTTGTCTCACGAAAATCTTACCATTGAATACCCCCGTTGATTTTCCCTTCAAAATTCCTTTG
>JALONS010000121.1 GCA_025454855.1 Arcicella sp. | reverse complement strand
CAAGACTTAGGCTTAGAAACGCAATACGTATCTCGAAGAAAGGAAAATGATACTTTGACTTATGAGGAATTGACAGAAGCCGTTATGAACGACCATCTTTTTATGGTTAATACCACACCTTTAGGAATGTTCCCGAAAGAGGAAACTTTTCCAGAAATTCCTTATCATCTCCTCACAAACAAACATTTACTGTACGATATTGTGTATAATCCTTTGGAAACAATGTTTCTGAAAAAAGGTATGGAAAATGGAGCGAAAGGAGTACATTTTGGTTTAGAAATGCTACACGGACAAGCTGAAAAGGCTTGGGAAATTTGGCAAAATAACGATTAAATTAATGAATGTTGTGTTCAAAAAAATAATACTGTACGTTTCGCTTGCGTGGTCAGTTTCATCGTGTGTAAGCGTGTACATACCCCCGACTAATTCGGGCAAAACACCCCCTACGAATGTTCAAACGAGGGTAGCTATTAATTTCCCCGAAGGTTTTGATGGTGCTTCTAAAAGTAGGTATGAAGGGGGAAATATTACGGTTGCTTCTGGACAATGGTATTTAGAAAACGCCATGATGGGTAGTGCTGAAAATGACCAGAAAAATGGTGTGAAGGCTATCAGAATGAAAGAAACGGCAAAAGTTACGATGAATTTTGACTGCCCAACTGGAATTCAGCAAGTGAAATTAAAATATGGTGTTTACCAATTAGATAAAAGTAGCACGTTCGAGTTATGGGTTTCGTCGAATGGTGGAAATTCATGGCAACAAGTAAATTCTACGGTTACGGCAACAGAAAAATCGTTAAAAGATGCGATATTTTATGTAAATCTTCAACGAGCGGCACGCATTGAAATTCGGAAAACGGATGGTTCGACAAGCCGTTTGAATATTGATGATATTTCCATCATTACTTACGGAACAAATACTAATTTGCCCCCCATCGATAGAGGTTCTACTGTTGCCTCAAAAGATGATAATTTGGCTTTGGGTAATCCTTCTAATGCCGTTACGAATACGGCTTCGCCCAATAATTATTTAATGGTAAAAAATGCTTACGCACTTTCTTATAATAAAAGTAAAAATATTGCTAATTGGGTTTCGTGGCATTTGAGTACCGCTTGGAAAGGAGATGTTGACCGTCAGGATGATTTCCGTCCTGACCCTAACTTACCTGAAAATTGGTACGAAGTTACGCCTACCGACTACGCAAGGTCGGGCTTTGATAGAGGGCATTTATGTCCCTCTGACGATAGAGATGGCGTTTTGGAAGATAACCAAGAAACCTTTTTTATGACTAATATGGTACCTCAAGCACCAGAGCATAATCGAGGCATTTGGAAAAATTTGGAAGAATACCAACGAACACTAACCCAGCAAGGAAACGAACTTTACGTAATAGCGGGAACAATTGGAGAAGGCGGAACGGGGTCAAGTAATTTTGCCCGAAAGATTGGTAGAAAGGAGAATATTACCGTGCCAGCATCACTTTGGAAGATTATTGTTATTCTCCCCGTTGGTCAGAATGATGTACAACGCATTAATGAGAACACAAAAATAATAGCGGTTAATATCCCTAATGAAAACGCTTTGGGTATTGAGAGTTGGCGAAAATACGCTGTTTCGGTGGATGAAATAGAACGCCTAACAGGATATGATTTTTTATCAAATGTTCCTTTTGATATTCAAGAGGTTATTGAAAGATGAGTTGGTAATTAGGGGTTAGATTGAAATATTGCATTCAATGAATTCAGACTATTAAAACCTGACTCCTCTAATCCCTAATTAACCAATTCCCTAAAAATCACCCAAAATACTTTGTTTTTCCTGGAGTAGCTACTGGATAATTACCGTTTGCATCGGGTTTCAGAGGCATATCGGCATCCCAAGCTAAGGTTTTAGGCATAATATCAATACCAGAATTGATGGCTTTATCCCACTCAATGATTTGTCCTGAATACGTTGCCATTCGTCCTAAAATAGAAGTCATCGTTGATTTCGCTCCGTTTTCAGCATCCGCAAATTTGTATTGTCCTTTTGCAATGGCTTCAAATAATTCATCATGTTCGGTTTGATAGGGCTGATTTTCATTTTTCTTATCGAATGAATACAGTGGATTACCTTTATAGTCGGTGATTTTGGCGGCATCAAACATAATCTTTCCTTTTGTACCTACTACCATTTCGTCCACTTTTGCCCAAGTACCTTTTTGGTGGCGACATTGTGAATTAAGAATCGTTCCGTCAGCGTATTCAAATTCAACGAGGTGATGGTCAAAAATCTCACCTGTATCTTTGCCTTTGCGAGTCTCACGCCCACCCGTACCACGAGCCTTCACGGGATAACCACCCTTCGCCCAGTTGATAACATCAATATTATGAATGTGTTGTTCTGTGATATGGTCGCCACAGAGCCAGTTAAAGTAATACCAGTTACGCATTTGGTATTCCATTTCCGACTGCCCTGCTTTCCGTGCGTTGGTCCAAACACCATCATTGTTCCACCAAGCCGAAGCCGAAACAATATCTCCTACCATGCCGTCTTGTAGGCGTTTCATCAATTCACGGTAAGAAGTCTGATAATGTCTTTGTAACCCTACCACCACGTTCAATTTCTTTGCTTTAGCTTTTTCCGCAGCAGCCAATACTCGTTGTACGCCTGCGGGGTCAGTAGCACAGGGTTTTTCCATAAAAATATGTTTGCCTGCATTGACGGCAGCTTCAAAGTGCATCGGGCGGAATCCTGGGGGCGTTGTCAATATCACCACATCCGCCAAGGGAATGGCTTTGGTGTAAGCATCAAAACCCGTAAATTTATGGTCTTCTGAAACAGCAATTTTTGCCTTCAAATGAGCCTGTTCATCGCTGGTTATAGCTTGGTAACAACTATCCAAACGGTCTTTGAAAGCATCTGCCATTGCCACCAATTTAACGTTTTGCTTGGTGCTGAGTGCCTGAACGATTGCTCCTGTTCCACGTCCACCGCATCCAATCAGAGCTACTTTGATAGTATCATCAGTATTACTATTAAACATAGAAGCCTCCGATAAAAACGGGGCGGCTAATAATCCCCCTGCCATTAGGGAAGTACTTTTTACGAAATCACGTCTATTCTGATTCATTGTCTGTATATGAAATGTTGAAAACTTGTCAAAAATAGATAATTCTATCTAAGAATTATCCTGCTTTATTGTTAAAAAACGTAGTAAGTGGAAATTGATTTGAGAATTTTTTGGCACAAATTTTGGCATACCTCTAAAAAAGATACTACTTTTGTAATTCATAATGCAAAAAAACTCGCACATATCTCGTCTCTTTAGCGTCTTTTTGATGTCGCTGATGTTAATGTTTACTGTTTTTGGTAAAACGTTTTCAGCTACTCAAATGCGTCAGCAAGCCCACGAGACGGCAAAAACGGAAACAACAAAACATTCTGAAAAATCTGATAACTGTTCTATTTCAGAGCTTTCAGTGATGCAGGTTTCTGCTCCTGTTTCCATTGACTTTTCACAAGAGTTTACATTTGCCCCACAAGTTTTTTCATTTCTTTTACCTGAAAGAAATATTCAGGAAATCCCAAATCTTTCTTTCCGACTTCCACATCTCGAAATTCTTTTCGAGCATTTTATCGTTACCAACGCCCCGTAATTTATTTATCAGTTATTGGTTATCGGTCAATTAGACAATGATTGATTCAATACGTCCAATAACACTCACTGATGTCCTTTCGGAATCATTGTGTACAGACTTGTACTTACTATTCACTTTTATAAATTCTCCGTTTATCGGTTTTGTTATAATAAGGTTATTTTAGAGCTTCGTATGATTTACAGATGCTACCAATAACCAGTTACCAATAACTAATTCCCGATAACAAATAACCAATTACAAACAATGCGTTACAAAAATGCCATTATCTGGCTGACTGGAATTATTTCAGCCTTATGTTTATTTTTTCTTTCTTTTACTTGGAAAGCCAATTCAGTTCGTGAAGATGCTAATAAATATGCTACCGTAGCGGGCAAATATGACCCCGCCCGCAGAATCCATTACATTGATTCATTATGGAAGCAGCCTGTTTATTTAGGATTCACTTTGCAGGAAGTTACTACTTATGCTTTGCACAAAGGTCTTGACCTTGAAGGCGGTCTTCATGCAGTTCTGGAGGTTTCACCAGTAGAAATTCTTCGTGCTTTATCAGGAAAGAGCAATGACCCTAACTTTGAGAAGGCTTTAGTTGAAGCCTCAAAAGCACAGGCAACTTCAACAAAACCTTTCAATGAGTTATTTTTTGAGGCTTTTGCCAAAATTGCTCCTAATCAAAAGTTAGCGTCTATTTTCGCCAATTCTACGAATGTAGGAAAATTGAATTTTTCTTCAACGGATTCACAGGTGAAAAAAGTAATCAATGACGAAATTGACGGAGCCGTAGATAGAGTTTACAAAACAATCCAGACTCGTATTGATAAATTGGGGGTTGCTAACCCAAATATCCAACGTTTACCTGGTACAAACCGTATTCAGGTAGAACTCCCAGGTGTTGATAATCCTGAGCGTGCCAGAAAATTATTATCAGCCGCTTCAAAATTAGAGTTTATCGAAGTAGCCGAAATCAGCGAATGGGGACAAGGCTTAAATTCATTGGGCGAATATTTAGCAGCCGAAGAAAAAGCTAAGAAAATTGATGCGGTGGCTACCAGTAAAACCGATACCAGCAAAGCGGGTGGATTAGCAGGACAATTATCAGGAATTTCAAAAACTGCTAAAAAGGACTCGGCTAAAAAAGATACAACGGCTGGTTCGGCATTGACAAAGTTATTCTTGCCTTTGGATAATCAAGGTAGAACTTGGGGTGTGTATCGCAAAGATACCGCTCGGGTAAATGAATTATTACGTCGTCCAGAAGTGAAATTGATGTTCCCTTCAAACCTTACTTTTTACTGGAATGCCATCGGTATTCCTGCGGTGAATGGTGATGAAATCATCCAATTGGAAGCCTTGAAAAAAACGGAAGGACAAAAAGCTCCTTTAGATGGTGATGTAATTACAGACGCAGGACAAGACTATGACCAAAACGGTCGTCCAGAAGTAACTATGGCAATGAACGGCGTAGGAGCAAGAATCTGGAAAAATTTAACGGCTGCCAACGTAGGCAAACGCATTGCTATTGTGCTGGATGATTATATTTATTCAGCTCCTAACATCAACGGTGAAATTGCTGGCGGACGTTCTTCAATCTCGGGTTCATTCACGGTTGAACAAGCCAAAGACTTAGCAAACGTAATTAAGTCTGGTAAATTATCAGCACCAACTCGTATTGTGGAAGATGCTTTCGTAGGTCCATCTTTGGGTCAAGAGGCTATCAATCAAGGGTATTTATCCATGTTGTTAGGTTTGATTTTGGTAGTAGTATTCATGATTGGTTATTACGGTTCACCAGGTTGGATGGCAAATGCTGCTCTTTTGTTCAACGTATTCTTTATTGCGGGTGTATTAGTGCAAATTCAGGCAGCTTTAACATTGCCAGGTATTGCAGGTATCGTACTTACATTGGGTATGGCAGTAGATGCTAACGTACTTATCAACGAGCGTATCCGTGAAGAATTACACGTTGGTAAAGGTTTGTTAGATTCAATCAGAATCGGTTACGAAAAAGCCCTTTCGGCTATTATTGATGGTAACGTTACTACTATTCTTATCGGTATCATTTTGATTATTTTTGGTTCGGGTTCTGTAAAAGGATTCGGGGTTACGCTTTGTATCGGCTTGGTTACTTCGGTATTTACTTCGGTTTATATTTCTCATATTTTAATTGAATGGATGGCAAAACGTGCCATTGCCGCAGGTAAAGAAAAAGATATGACTTTCGAGACATTTATCTCTAAAGACCTTTTCAAAAACTTCAACTTCGACTTTATCGGCAAACGTAAATATTCATACGTATTCTCGTGGGCGTTGATTGCCATAGGTATCATTGTGTTATTTATTCAAGGAGGTTTCAACTTGGGGGTTGATTTTAAAGGTGGACGTTCATACGTGGTAGAAATTGCCAAACCCATAGATGCAGGTACAGTAAAAGATGCTTTAGCGAATAGTTTTGAAGGAAAAGGCGTGGAAGTAAAAACCTTCAATGGTCCTACTAAATTGAAAATTACTACTTCGTATTTGGTAGAAGATGAAAGTATTGCCGCTAACCAAAAAGTACGCAAAGCCGTAGAAACTGGCTTACAAAAATTTGCGGATGCTAAGCCAGTGATTGTGTCTGAGTCTAAAGTAGGAGCAACCATTGCCGATGACATTCTTCGCCAGTCGTTTATCTCAATACTCTATGCACTTGTTGCCATCTTTATTTATATCTTGATTCGTTTCCGCAAATGGCAGTATTCATTGGGTGGTATTGTTGCCTTAGTACACGATGCTTTAGTGGTGTTAGGTATGGTAGGAATTACCCGTTTATTTGGTTTTGAATTAGAAGTGGACCAAGTATTTATTGCGGCAGTATTAACGGTAATTGGTTACTCAATCAACGATACGGTGGTAGTATTTGACCGTATTCGTGAGGAAATCGGTATTGATGCTGATTTATCAAATAAGGAATTGATGATTAAGACTATTAATCAATCAATCAACCATACGATGAGCCGTACTGTAATGACAGCCACAACGGTATTCTTGGTAGTAACGGTATTGTTATTATTTGGTGGTGATATTCTAAGAGGTTTCTCATTCGCTATGTTTATTGGGGTTGTGTTCGGGGCTTACTCGTCAATCTTCGTAGCCGCTCCAATTGTTATCGACTTTGGAACTGGTAAGAAAAAAGCCGCAGAGCCAGCGAAATAAAAATTAGGGGTTAGGTCTTGGGAGTTAGGAATTTGAGGTTAGATTTTCGTGGTATTAGTTTACAAAAACTTAATTACGAACGTAGTTTTATCAAGTCAGACTACTTATTTTAATCAATCTCAAGTTCCAAGTCCCAAAACCTAACCCCTAAAATTTGATTTAACACAAAATTTTAAGTATCTTGATAAATAATTCTCGAAATATAATTTTGTAGAACAATCATAAAGCCATTTTTTTGGTGGTAATCTAAAAATTCACTTCTAATACATTCATAATCAAAAACTTAACATGGAAAACAGTATTTGGCGTAAAAAACCGATGTCAGCCTACGAAGCTGATATTAAAAACAATCAATTAAAGAAAGTTCTGGGTAAATGGAGCTTAACCGCTATTGGCATTGGAGGTATCATCGGTGGGGGTATCTTCGTACTCACGGGTACGGCAGCTCACTATCATGCGGGTCCTGCCTTAGCGTTGTCATTTATTGTAGCGGGTATCGGTTGCGTCTTTGCTGCTTTGTGTTATTCAGAGTTTGCCTCTATGTTGCCTGTTGAAGGCTCTGCGTATGCTTATGCCTACGGAACAATCGGAGAACTTTTTGCTTGGATAATTGGTTGGGGACTGATATTAGAATACGCCATGGGAGCCATGACGGTAGCCGTCAGTTGGTCGGGGTATTTTAATAAGCTGCTGCATCTGTTCGGGATAAGTATTCCCGCCAATCTCACCAACGACCCATTCTCTTACGCCAATATGGAAGGAGCAACGGGTTCTTTTGCTTTCAATTTACCCGCTTTTGTAATTACATGGTTTGTTACATGGATTTTGGTAAAAGGAATTAAAGAAGCCAGAAATACCAATAATTTGATTGTAATTCTGAAATCTTCGGCGGTTGTTTTTGTAATTATTGTAGGAGTATTTTTTGTAAATGTAGATAACTGGCACCCATTTATTCCAGAACCCGAAATGGTAACGCACGCCGACGGAACAGCCAAAGAGGCTTATGGTATTAAAGGTATTTTAAGTGGAGCAGCTGCTATTTTCTTTGCTTATATTGGTTTTGATGTAGTTTCAACTTCGGCAGGTGAAGCCATTAATCCTAAAAAAGACATTCCTTTTGCCATTATTGCTTCCTTAGCTATTTGTACAGTATTATACATTTTGGTGTCTTTGGTACTTACTGGAATGTTGAACTATAAAGATATTACGGGTGATGCTTTGAAAGCCCCAGTAGCTTTTGCGTTTGATAAAGTAGGACAGTCGTGGGCGGTATTTATTATTACTACTGCGGCAACCGTTGGTTTAGTATCAGTAATGTTAGTGATGATGCTCGGACAAACTCGTGTGTTTTTGGGTATGGCAAAAGATGGTTTGTTACCAGACTTCTTTCGTCAGATTCACCCTAATTTCCAAACTCCGTGGAAAAGTACGATATTAGTAGGATTGGTAGTTTCGTTAGTAGCTTCATTTACGCCTATTGGGGTATTAAGTGATATGACCAGCTTCGGGACACTCTTCGCCTTTGCGATGGTTTGTTTGGCAGTATTGATACTTCGTCAGCGTGAACCAAATCGTGACCGCCCTTTCAAAACGCCTATGTTAGCCATTATTGCACCTTTGGGAATTATCACCAATATTGCTTTAATGTCTTTATTAGATAGCAAAGCTCAACAATTTGCTTTGCTTTGGATGGCAATAGGCTTGGTAGTTTACTTCCTTTACAGCAGAGGTAAAAGTAATTTGAACAATATGTAATCCTTGAAGGAAATTCATAAAGGCGGTCGTCTGATTAATTCAGGTGACCGCTTTTGTTTTGTATAATTTTGGTATCTTTATCCAATAAAAAAAGTACAAAATAATTAACCATGAAGAAAATAGTAATTTTAGGTGGAGGAGAAAGTGGCGTTGGAGCGGCATTATTGGCTAAAGCAAAGGGCTTTAAAGTTTTTTTATCCGATAAAGGTTCGTTGTCGGCTCAATACAAAGAAATTTTAGCGAACAATGAAATACCTTTTGAAGAAGGCGAACACACCGAGAATCAGATTTTAGATGCCGATGAAGTAATTAAAAGCCCAGGTATTCCCGACAAAGTAGCACTAATCCAGAAATTACATTCTTTGAAAATTCCTGTAATTTCAGAAATTGAGTTTGCCGCTCGCTATACCAAAGCCAAAATCGTGGCGATTACGGGCAGTAATGGCAAAACTACTACCACACTTCTGACGTATCATATCTTGAAAAACGCAGGACTCAACGTAGGATTGGCGGGTAATGTGGGCGAGAGTTTTGCGAAGCAAGTAATAGAAGATACTTTTGATTATTTTGTGTTGGAACTCAGCAGTTTTCAATTAGATAACTGCTTCAATTTTAAGGCAGACGTTGCTATTTTACTAAATATTACCCCCGACCATTTGGATAGATACGATTACGTATTTCAAAATTACATTGAATCTAAATTCAGAATTGTACAGAACATGACCGCCACCGATGACTTCATTTTTTATCAAGAAAGCGAAGCATTGGTGGGCGAATTAGCCAAACGTACTGACATAACGGCGAATCGCTTGCCCATTTCGTTGGTTGCTGAAATAGCACAAGGAGGGTATTTAGAAAACGAAGTCTTGAAAGTAAATTATAAACACGAAACTTTTGAATTTCCACAAGCTAATTTGCCCATCAAAGGTTCGCATAATGTGATAAATTCGTTGGTAGCTATCACCGTTTCAAAAATATTAAAACTTGATAATCAGCAGATTACGGAGGGATTGTTGTCTTTCCAGAGCGTAGAACACCGCCTTGAACCTTGCGGAGAAATCAAAGGAGTCAAGTACGTAAATGACTCAAAAGCTACCAATGTAGATTCGGTTTTTTATGCTTTGGGAAGTTTTTCAGAGCCTTTAATTTTGATAATGGGAGGCGTTGATAAAGGCAATGATTATCGCCAGATTGAAAAATTGGTGGAAGAAAAAGTAAAAGCCCTAATTTGTATGGGAACTGATAACTCGAAATTATTGGCATTTTTTGAGAAGAAAGTACCAATGATTTTTTCGGTAGATAGCCTACAAAAAGCCGTTCAACTATCCGCAGATTTAGGCACAGAAGGCGATGTGGTATTGCTTTCGCCCGCTTGTGCAAGTTTTGATTTGTTCAAAAATTACGAAGACCGTGGAAGACAATTTAAAGCGGCGGTGGTAGCTTTGAGAGAGTCTAAGTAGTTTCTTGTAAATATAAATGATTGCCTTTCAGCGTAATTAGTTAAATTTGATACAAATTATATTTTATGAATTTACACTATATTGCTGACCATAAGGGTAATGTTACAAGAGTGTTCATTCCAATTCAAGAATGTCACACTATTCGTAAACCATTAGACTTGCCTAAACACCCTAAACATTTGCATCGTTAAGAATTACTCAAAGCATTTGAGGAAATGAAATTAATGAGAGCAGGTAAAATGAAGAAACCTAAGCCTAATGATTTTTTGAATAAACTCAGAGAGCTTTGAAATTATATCTATTTGTCTTTTTTAAAGACAAGTGAAAATACCGATTAATAAGTTTCCATCAGTAAAGAATAAAATTTTAGATGTAATTGAAAGCCTTAAAAAAGTTCAAGCCAAAACTTGAACTTTTTTGTATTTTGTAATTCCTTCGTCAAATCAACGACTCATCATTTATAAAACTCAAATAATGGAAAATTTTTCACGTCGTTCATTTTTGCAAAAAGTAGGCATCAGTGCTGGGGCAGCTACTGTTTTAGCTACTCAATCATCGGCTGCAAACCCCAATCAGGTACATTATGAGGGTAAAAAACTGAATATTGCCTTGTGCGGTTTAGGGCGATATGCAGGTTATTTGGCAGATAGTTTTGTCGATGCTAAATACTGTACACTGGCGGGTTTAGTGACTGGTACGCCCAGTAAAGCGGTGGAATGGAGTAAAAAATACAATGTGCCTACTACCAATATTTATAATTATCAAAACTTTGATGAGATAATCAATAATAAAAACATTGATTTGGTGTATATCGTGTTACCTAATTCGATGCACAAAGAATTTACCCTTAGAGCCGCAAAAGCGGGTAAGCACGTGATTGTGGAAAAACCAATGGCTTTATCAGTAAAAGATTGTCAGGAAATGATAAAAGTTTGTGAAGAGGCAGGTGTACAATTAGCAATGGGTTATCGCTTGCATTATGAACCTTATCATTTAGAATTAAAAAGGTTGGGACAAGAAAAAGTTTTTGGTCAGGTTAGATTAATTGAAGTTTCTTTAGGGTACAAAACAGGTAACTCGATTCCCAAAGAATGGCGATTAGTGAAATCTTTATCGGGTGGAGGTCCTTTAATGAACTTGGGGGTTTATTGTATTCAGGGCAGTCGGTACGTTTTAGGAGAAGAACCCATTGCGGTGACGGCTCAATTTGGCAAAGTATCTGATAAGGAAAAATGTGCAGAAGTAGAGGAGTCTATTACCTGGCAATTAGAATTCCCGAGTGGGGCAGTGGCAACGTCCACCAGTTCGTATAATTGTAACGTGGACAGATTTTTCGCTTCTGCCGATGAAGGCTATTTTGAACTCCATCCTGCGGTAAGTTACGGACCTTTTAGGGGAAGAACCAGTAAAGGAGAGTTGAGTTTTCCCGACATTAATCAACAGGCGGCTCAGATGGATGGTATCAGCAAAGTTATTTTGGATAAGCAAAAACTACCGAGCCACATTACGGGTGAAGAGGGATTGAAAGATATGAAAGTCATTGAGGCTATCTATAAAGCTGCTAAAACAGGAAAACGAATCTTAGTGTAGGGATTTTCGTGAGTAGGAAAAATCTTGAGCATCATACTTAATTTAAAAGACAAATTATTTTTTATCATTAAAATATCCTAATAATTTATTATTTTAGTGCAAATTTTCTCATCCGCCCATAAACACACCCACTCATCTAACGAAGCAAAGAAACCCGAAGGTAATAAAATTGGTCTGGCGGCATTAATCGCCTCTATTGGTATTCCATTAGCACAGTTGATGGTAGGCTATTTTGAACAGCATACCACGCAAATGAACAACGCTATGCTTGAAAAAGAACGCCGTAGATTAGAAATCACCAAGCTATTTTTGGATAATTACATCGGTAAAAAAACAGATGTTCAGTTAGCTACCATTCAAATAATGAAAGCTCTTGACCCTACTTTTTTTATTTCTATCGAGGAAGGACTCAAAGAAACCACTAATTCAGATTCTGTTAAAGCCTCTATTCGTAAAGCAACGGTTGAAGCCGCTACCGAAATCTCACAGACGGTTTCAAACCATAAGAATGTGAAGGTTACGAAAGTTTTGTCGTCGAAGGAATTGGAAACCAAAGCAATAGAAGCTCTCAAGAAAGGCGATGCTAAAAATGCCCAAAAGTTTTTTGACAAAGCCCACGCAGAATATCCTATTTATACCACGGTGATGCCATCGTCAGGTTCTTTTGAGAAGGATGTCAAAAGAATGAATAAGCAAATGGATAAGCAAATGGATAAGTTAATGAAAAAGAAAATGGATAGCTTAGAAAAAGCAACGGGCGTAGAATGGAAAAGATTAGACTAAATATCAGTATCATGGTTTTTCTTCCAATGTAAATTCCACATTGAAAGTCCTACTAAAATTATGTAAGTAATTGATATGCAGTAAGATAATATAATAAAAAATTCAAGGTAATTAATGTTTTTTTGAAAGAAATTTTTGTAAAATAATACCAAAATACTACCCAAATAGGCGTAATAATCAGCGAAAGTAATAAGAAACCCCACCGTTCCTGATTTTCTGAAAGCAGCAATCATACGCTCGAAATAAAGGCTATTACACATAGAATATGCCATGTACACGCCTAACCCTAAAGTAGTGAGCCATATTACTGGAGATAAGATTTTCTGCTGAAAAAGCAAGGTGCTAAGCCCAATCAAAAGTCCGCCCGCCAACATCAATAATTGAATAATCACAAAAGCCTTGTAATTATTTTGTACCCAACGCATAGCCGCCATCATCAGCAAAACGGTGATAGCAATGGGCGTTTCTGTTTGGGTAAAAATAGCCGAATTATTACCGTAGCCTAATAATTTCCAGATTTCTGGGGTAAAATTATCCCTAAATTCACGAAAGGTAGTTAGTAAAATATAAGATACCACGAAGATAAACATACTCAAAGCAAACTCTTTAATAAACGCCTTTCTGTCGGCTTTTTGCATCGGTTTTCGTTCGGTTCTACTTTGAATATCGGCTTCCGAAGGTGGCGGAATTTGTCCCATCAACCAAGTACAAAAGCCAAAAGGCAAAATCATAATAGCACAAGCCACAAAAGGCATCCAAAATTGACTCACCTCAAGGCTCGTCATGACCCATTTTCCGATACTTTTAGCAAACCCCGACCCCATAATAAACGAAGCCGTGAGAACTGCCACCAATAAATCCGTTGTTTTTCTCCCTTCCAAAAAGCCTAAAATCGTACCATAAACCATACCCAAAGGAAGGCTCGCCATGAAGATAAAAATCAAATTGAAAGGAGCGGGTACAAGAGCAAAAAATAAATAGCAAATCCACGATATAACCACCATGAGCAATAGGTTTTGGGAGCGTTTGGCGGGTAACATCTCCGAAACATATTTGATGCCCAAGCCTTTAGAGACTGCAAAGCCTAATACTTGTGCCGTAATCATCCAAATCTTAAAATTGAGTCCTACAAATGATAGTTCGTCGTAGGTCGCCGCCGTGTAGGCACGCCTAAACGGATAAAAGCACATATAGGTGAAAAATGCCGTTACCCCCGCAAAAAGCGTAAAATTGAAAGCATTACGAGTGATGAAGTGTTGGAGTTTTTGGGTCATATTGTGGGAAGATATGAATAAAATTATTGTTTTTCAAAAACATATTCATATTTATCAAACCCCGCTCGCCCCAAATTCCGATTTGGGGCGGTTATGGTTTCGATTCTCCGACTCGTGCGTCAGAGACGGAAAGCCAATAATGCCTCAAATCGGAGTTTGGGGTAAGCAAAAAGAAAAAAACTTATCGACTAAACGCCACCTACCCATCCCAAATTGCACGGACAACCGTTCCGATTCGGGATAAGCAAACTTCATTGTTAGGGATAGAGTGTACCATAAATTTTGATATACGTAAAATACAAAATTATGTAATTAGGTTATGCTTATTTGCTGTAATAACCTGAAATCGGTACTCTGCAAATTGCACAATCTTAGATATTAATTGACAAAATTTCAAAAATGTAAAATTTATTTGTCATAATGTAAAAAATATTTTACATTTGTTTATAACTTTTAAACAAATATGAATTATGTCACACAAAATGTTAATTCCGAACAAGTACAAGATGATTGGTTGGATAATTTTCTTCCCCTCGTTTCTCTTAGGTATTTACCTTATCGTTACTAATTATGCTCCCGCTTGGTTGAACACAAATATGATTTCATTTTTTCCTGACATACCCTTCAAGAATGAAGGAGTAACCGTTACAACAAGTGAGGGTTGGACTAAAATTATTGATAATTATAAGCTAATCGGATTGCAGCCAGTTAATTTAGCAAACACTATTGTGGGTATTTTATTTATCGTGAGCTGTTTATTAGTAGGATTTTCTAGAGAGAAAAATGAGGATGAATTTATTGATAAAATACGGTTATCGTCATTGCTATGGGCAGTTTTGGTCAATTATTTACTTTTATTATTTGCTTTCCTTTTTGTATATGAAATTGCTTTTCTTAATGTGATGATTTACAATATGTTCACAACTTTACTTATTTTCATTTTAAGATTTAATTATGTTTTGTATAGAAACTCTAAATTTGTATCCGATGAAAAATAACATTAAAGTTGAAAGAGCTATTAATGGACTAACGCAGGAAGAATTGGCTAACAGAGTAGCCGTAAGCAGGCAAACAATCAATGCTATGGAAGCCAATAAATATGTTCCATCAACAGTGTTGTCACTCAAAATTGCTAAAATTTTCAATAAGTGTGTGGAGGATATTTTTATTTTAGAAGAAGACGATTGAAGTTATAAGAGTTTGTTTTGGAATTATATTCTATTGATAACCCCGCTCGCCCCAAATTCCGATTTGGGGCGGTTATGGTTTCGAGTCTCCGACTCGTGCGTCAGAGACGCAAAGCCAATAATGCCCCAAATCAGAGTTTGGGGCAAGGAAAAAAATTAAAAACTTATCGACTAAACGCCACCTGCGGTGTCTTCTTCTTAGTTTCCAACCCATACCCCGCCAAAATAGACCTTGCCAAAGCGGATTTATGCACTTCATCGGCTCCGTCATAGATTCTTGCTCCTCTTTCGTGGCGATACCAGAAGGATAATAAAAGGTCGTCTGTAATACCATACGCTCCGTGTACTTGGATGGCGTGGTCAACTACTTGTAGCATCACATTGGCACAGAAAAACTTAATTTCTGAAATCTGATTCCTCACTGCCGAAGCCCCAAATTTGTCAATATTATCTGCCGTCCGCAATACCATCAGACGGGCAGCATTAATGTTCGCCCGACTTTCGGCTATCCAAAATTGAACGGCTTGTTTTTCGCCCAGCATCGTGCCATCGCCCATATCACGGGTGGCAGCACGCTTACACATGAGGTCGAAACAACGCTCGGAAATCCCTATCCAACGCATACAGTGGTGGATTCTACCCGGTCCTAAACGTTCTTGTGCCAGCATAAAACCCATACCTTCTGCCGCAATGAGGTTGCTCACGGGTACACGTACATCCGTGTATGTTACCTCCGCATGGCTCGCCCAATGGTCGGCGGTGTGGTCGCCCATAATGCTGATATTTCTTTCTAATTTAAAGCCTTTGGTATCAGTCGGCACAATGATTTGGCTTGCTCGTTTATGCGGTGCAGCCTCAGGATTCGTTACTGCCATCACCACTGCAAAAGCCGCCCCATCTGCCGAGGAGGTAAACCATTTGCGTCCATTAATCACATATTCATCGCCATCACGCACGGCAGTTGTTCCCATATTCACGGGGTTTGAACCTGCATATTCAGGTTCGGTCATCGAGAAGCACGAACGGATTTGCCCCTCAATCAGCGGATGTAAATATTGGTCTTTGATAGCCTGTGAGGCATATTTTCCGATTAGCTCCATGTTACCAATGTCGGGAGCTTGGCAATTGAAGGTATAGTGTCCGAAAGGTGTAGTAGCTAAAACCTCCGATACTTGTCCGAATTCACAGAGAGTCAAGCCCAAACCACCTTCTTCAACGCTGTGTTGAAGTCCCCAAAGTCCCATTTTTTTGACCAATTCCCGTTTTTCATCCAAAATTTTGGCTACGTTCGAGAACCTACCCGTCAGGTTTTCAGCGGTTTCCAATGGATAAATCTCTTTTACTAAAAACTCTTTGATGCGTGGTAAAATATCTCTGGTCTTATCGGTTGCGAATAGTTCTTCCATATTTAAATGATTGAATGAGTGAGTGATAGAATGATTGAATGTTTACAATGACAGAATGAATGAGTGATGGAATGACTGAATATTTAACAATTCACTATTCTATCATTCTATCATTGAATCATTGACTCCTGTAAATTTAATACAAAACCGTATGCGTGCATAATAATAACAGATATTTTGGTTTAGCGTAATTCTCTATTAATATTCAATCGCTTTATTGTAACTTTGTGGTTCTTAGCATAAAACAATAATTGTTATTTTAAAATAATCGTAAAACGAATGTTAAATCTCGTCTTGTTTGGACCTCCAGGGGCAGGTAAAGGAACTCAATCAGCAAAATTGATTGAAAAATATCAATTAGTACACATTTCTACGGGTGATTTATTCCGTATGCACATTTCGAATGATACTGAACTCGGCAAGCGAGTAAAACAAATTTTAGCGGATGGCTTATTAGTGCCTGATTCTATTACGATTGATATGTTGGAGGAGGAAGTACAGAAAAATCCACAAGCAAAAGGATTTATTTTTGATGGATTCCCCCGCACTGTAGCCCAAGCAGAAGCATTAGACGCATTCTTGGAAGGGAAAAGTGAAAAAATTAACGGCGTGGTACAATTAGATGTTAATCAAGATGAAATAAAACATCGTATTGCCGAACGCCAAAAGATTTCGGGACGTGCCGATGACGATGCCGATAAATTATTGAAAAGAATAGATGAATATTTCTCAAAAACCATTCACGTTTTACCTTATTACGAAGCCCAAGGCAAAGTAACAAAAGTAAACGGTATTGGTGATATTGATGAAATTTTTAATAATGTTTGTACAGCGATTGATTCGCTTTAATTTTTGATGTTTGATTTTTGATGCTCGATGTTCGGTTCTATTTTGTTAATAGCATTCCGAAAAAAGAGCATTGAATATCGAACATCGAACATCGAAAAATGACTTCAAGTTTTATAGATTACGTAAAAATAAATGTCCGTTCTGGAAATGGGGGAAGTGGTTCAAGTCATTTCCGACGTGAAAAACACGTACCCAAAGGTGGACCCGACGGCGGAGACGGCGGTAGGGGAGGTCATGTGGTGCTAAAGGGTAATTCTCAGCACTGGACATTGCTACACTTAAAATATCAAAAGCATATTTTTGCTAAAAGTGGTAATGGTGGCGAAGGAGGAAGACGCACTGGGGCTCAGGGAGAAGATGCCATCATTGAAGTACCGCTCGGAACGATTGTGAAAGACCCAGAAACTGGCGAGATTCTTGCAGAAGTTACCAAGCACGATGAGGAAGTGATTTTGCTTAATGGTGGGCGAGGAGGTTTGGGAAATACACACTTTAAATCTTCTACTAATCAAGCTCCTCATTACGCTCAACCTGGTGAAACAGGAGAAGATAAATGGGTAATTTTAGAACTGAAAGTGTTGGCAGATGTAGGTTTGGTAGGTTTTCCGAATGCAGGAAAATCAACGTTATTGTCGGTGATGTCGGCAGCAAAACCCGAAATTGCGGATTATCCTTTCACTACGATTGTGCCAAATTTGGGCGTAGTTTCTTACCGAGATTATAGGTCGTTTATCATGGCTGATATTCCTGGTATCATTGAAGGAGCTGCCGAAGGAAAAGGCTTGGGAACAAGATTCTTGAGGCACATCGAACGCAATTCAATATTATTGTTTTTAGTACCCTCTACCGCTGAAAATATTGAAGAAGAATATCTAATCCTGTTGAATGAATTAAAACAGTATAATCCAGCGTTATTAGACAAAGAACGCATTTTGGCAGTCTCGAAAATGGATTTGGTAGATTCTGACGAAGAACGCCAGCGAATTTTGAAACAAATACCAAAAGATTTACCACATATTTTGATTTCATCCGTCATTCAGCAAGGGCTTGTTGAATTGAAAGATTTATTGTGGAAAACTTTACAAGATTCTCAACCAGCCCCCTCTCCCGAACAGGAGAGTGACGATATTCAAACATTATAAAAATTTAGCGTAGTTCAATATGATGAGCAGTTCTAAAAAAAATCTTCTGTTAATTTGTATAATACTATTGATTAGCCACTTTTCGTGGTCGCAGAGTATTTTTCCTTCTGGTTACACCTGTACAGGTGCTGGTAGTGTTACCTTAGTGGTGTCTCCATCCTCAAACATCACCTCATATACTTGGCGTAATACTGCTACCAACACAGTGGTCGGTACAACGGCTTCTATTACAGTAGGCAGTGGAAGCTACAACGTAACGATTATAAGAAGCGGCATCACTTCTACTCTCAGTACGTATCCTGTACCTACTAATATTGTTCCTGTCACACCGACGATAATTCCTTCTTCGGTTTCGGGTACATTATTATGCGGAGCTACTCAAACGCTAACATCCAGCACGGCTGCTAACTATACTTGGAATCGTAATGGAACGTCTATCGCTGGAGCAAATTCCAGTACATACAGCGTTGCGGGTAATTCAGTAGCTACGGCGGGTTCTTACTCTTTTACGGTAAGTACTACCAATGCTGTTTCTGGTTGTATTGCTACCAGTAGTGCCGTTAATATTACGTTACAACCTAAGCCAACTACTCCCACCATTTCACCTTCGAGTGTAACCACGCCTATTTGTGGTACTGCTACCCAAACCCTAACAACTACGGCGGTTAGTGGAGCTACTTATATTTGGAAAAGGGATGGAGGAAGCCTAACGGGTTCAACAAATTCTATTTTAGTAACGGGCAACGATGTAATAAATGAAGGTACTTACAATTATACCGTAGCTATTCAAACCTCAGCGGGTTGTGTTTCTGATGACTCGAATCCAGTACCATTGAAAGTTTCTCCGAAACCTGCTACTCCTACAATTTCGCCTTCGAGTTTTACTCCTAATATTATTTGTGGTACAGATTTCAAGACTTTAACCGCTACCAGTGGTGGCTCTAAATATAATTGGAGAAGAGATGGTATCTTAGTGACGAGCTCCACAACTACCAATACTTTAGATGTAAAAGGTACAGATGTAGGAGCTCCTGGTGGAACTTACGTTTACACAGTGGCTTTGGAAAACTCCATTGGATGTGCCTCTGATTATTCAACTACAGGCGTTACCTTACAATTATTTCCAGTTGTACCCGCTAAACCAACTATCACGGCAAGCGGAGCAACCACGTTTTGTCAAGGAGGAAGTGTAACGCTAAATTCTTCATACAATACTACTTCCAATGTTTGGAGTAGGTCTTTTGCTGCCGATACCACCACGCTAACAACCACAGGTTTGGTGGTACGCAATGTGGGTGTCAATACCATTACCGTAAGAGCTAAAGACATTAATGGATGTACGTCAGTAGCTTCAAACCCTTTTGTGGTAACCGTAAATGCCTTACCAACTAAGCCCGTTATTAATGGCGGAGCAACCTCGGGAAGTGTTTGTGAATTAGATAGTATTAGGCTTTCTTCTGATAATAAAGGAACTGGAACGTATAGTTGGAGTACAGGTCAGAACACCTCAAGTATCACAATCAGGGGAGTGGAAAATGCCAATAATCCAACTACGGCGGTGTATTCTCTGACTTACAGAGACCCTATCACTACTTGTACGTCTTTACCCTCAGATGTATTTATTCTGACTACTAATCCATTACCAGCTAAACCAACCATTACCCCAAATCGAGACCCTAATTTTTGCTTTAAAGAATTTGTAAATCTTACGGCTGCTTCCACAACAGTAGGAACAACTTTCGAGTGGTCAACGGGTGAAAGAAGCCGACAGATTGATGTAGCAGGAAGTTTACCCCGACGAACGGTCGATGAAATCAGAGTTATCACGGTACGGTCTATTTCCCGAGAAGGGTGTAAATCAAAAACGGCTTCTGATAATTTCACCGTAACGATTTTCCCACTGCCCGAAACGCCTACTATCTCAGCTAATGGTCCACTCACTTTTTGTCCTGATTCAACGGTTACGCTCACTTCTACGGATTCGCCTAATCGAGTATATAAATGGATAAATGCTAAAGATGGAACAGAATTTAGCACTGCAAAATCAGTTACGATTGATAAGTCTGGGAAATATTATGTTCGTACTATTAGTTTAAAGGGCTGTTTGTCAGATACTTCTGAGAATAAAGTTATCACCGTAAGAGAGGCTCCTCAAGCGGCGGTTATTTCACCTTCACCCGTTACGGCTACGGTTTGTAAAGGGGGAAAGGTGACACTTTTAGCCCTCTTCGCCAACTTAAATGTAACAAAATACAGTTGGAGAGATGATAAAACAGGTAAAGAAGTATCAACTGATAAAGAAATTACCGTTGATACAGCAGGTACTTTCAGTGTAAAAGTTCGGGATAGTTTTGGATGCTTTGCCAATAATTATTCTCGACCAGTTTCGGTAAAAATTAACGCACTGCCCGATAAGCCGAGTATATCTATCGTAAAATCTAAAATCTTCTGCGATGAAGATAGTACCATTGTACAGTCAAGTTTACCAACCACCACGCCAAGCGGTACTAAAAATTTATACCGTTGGATTGTGGACGGAACAACCATTATAGAATCTACCTCGAGAACTTTCTCGTGGAAACAAGCCAGTTCCATTGCCGTAGCCGTTACTGATACGAATGGTTGTAAAGCAACAATAATATCTGATACGATTAGAACTACCGTAAATCCGTTGCCTAATTCGCCAACCATAACGGTAAGAGGAGCAATCCCTTTTTGTGCGGATAAAAACGTAACACTTAATGCAATTGGTACAACGGGCGTAACTTACCGATGGAGTACAGGGGCAACTACTACCAGTATCACAATTAATACCGCAGGCACTGTAACCGTACAATCTATTAATGGATTTGGGTGTTTTTCAAAGCCATCACAAGGGGTACAAGTAAGGGTAAATCCATTACCTACTACACCACGCTTAACTGCTAATGGTGAGACCACTTTCTGCGATGGTTCGAGGGTTAGGATTGTTTCTTCCAGTCCGTTTAAAGCCTTTTGGTGGCGTAGTACCACAGATTCTTTAGGAAATGGGGAAGATTTAACTTCCATTTTTGCTTCAAAAACGGGTAATTACTTTGCCAAAGTCCAAGATGATAATGGATGTATTTCACTGCCGTCAAGTCCTATTGCGGTAGATGCTCGCCCGAATCCTACACCCACAATTATTAAGCAAGTAGGAACATTTTCTTTGGATGCTCAGGGAGTAGGAGATGAAAACGGCTACATTTGGCGATATAACGGTGATATACAAAGGGATTTGACAACCCGTATTATTAAGGCAAAAAGAGATGGTGATTATCGAGTACAAGCCAGTATTATTTACACAAATGTACCTGCCACGATTGGAAGATTGGTTTGTTTCTCTAATATTTCAGAGGTGCTGAAATATACCCAAGATTTGAGTTTTGAAGGAATGAGTGTATTCCCTAACCCAAGTTATGATGGCGTTATTAACGTAGAAGTAATTGAAGATTTGATTGGGGCGAATATTACTATTTATGACCTTTACGGAAGATTAATCGCTGATTATCAAGTAGATAAATTTAACACCCTCAAAAGAATCCAATTACCTGACTATCACGGAAATACCTATGTAGTAAGGGTATCAACGGATGGTTATGAGAAACTCAAAAAGATAATTACTTTTTAAGTAGGGATTGGGGGTGTATCGTAATAAAAATGGGATTCTTCATTTTCAGTGAAGAATCCCATTTTTATTTTCTTGCAATCCAATGCTATTATATGTCGCAAATTAAAATACCTTGTTTCAATGAAGCAAGTTTATCAGGTTTAGCTGGTATAAATTCTTGTCCTACAAAACCTTTGTAACCCGTATCCACAATGGCTTTCATGATAGCGGGATAATTTAATTCTTGGGTATCATCAATTTCGTTTCGTCCTGGTACTCCTCCTGTATGATAATGAGAAATGTATTGATAATATTTTTTGATAGTAGCAATTACGTCGCCCTCCATAATCTGCATATGGTAAATATCGTACAGTAATTTGAACTTTTCAGAACCTACCATTTCGCATAGTGCAACACCCCATTCGGTATGGTCGCATTGATAATCTTTGTGATTTACTTTAGAATTTAATAACTCCATCGAAACCGTAACATTGTGTTTTTCAGCCGTTTTCATGATTCGCTGAAGCCCTTTTTTACAGTTGATAAGCCCTTGTTCATCCGAAATACCTTCTCTATTTCCCGAAAAACAGATTACGTTATTTACACCCGCTTTGGCAGCTTTAGGAATCAGGTCTTCGTAAAATGCCACCAATTGGTCGTGGTTTTGTACTTTGTTAAAGAAATTAGGCAATCCCATACCTTTGGGGTATTCTCCCCATCCCATTCCAGAAGTCAGCCCGTATTTTTTCAACGTTTCCCATTCGGCTGGTCCCGTTAATTCAATCGACTGCATTCCGATTTCCTTAGCAGCTTTGCACAAATCTTCAAAAGGAATTGTGCTGTAACACCACCGACAAGCTGAGTGGTTAATTCTACCTTTTAGCCCCGACCCTATCTGATTATCAGCGGCTTCGATACGATTGTTGAGTGAACTTGTGAGCATAGTAGCAGTTGCTAAACCGACGCTTTGGAGAGCAGTGCGGCGTGAGATTGATTTTTCCATTTTTGTTAATTCCTAAAATCTGAAACTAAAGTGAGGCTTTGGTCTTTGAATTATACTCAAAAATCAATGGAATTTACAATAAGTTTTTTGAAAAACTATCCTTTCTACTATCTTTTGTGGTGATTCTCAAAATTTGTGGGTTTAGCTATTGGCAAATGTTAGCGAACGGTCAATACAAAAGCTATACTTAGGAAAGTCAGGGGCTAAAAAACCAGTTGTCAATAACCAAAAATCTGAATAATGCCACTCAATAACCTTAATTATTGCCCCACGCCTTCATAACGTTTAGGGTTTCGTAGGCTACTTTCTGGTTGTACTCAAAAGCCAAACTTTTGTGATTTACTAAATCCACGATAGTACCTATAAGACAAAAACCACCCGTAAAGAAATACAAAATTCCCATACCGATTTGGTCAGTTAAAAAACGTTGGATGCCCGCAAATCCAAAAAAGCCAATGATGGTAGTGATGAGAATCAAAGTGGTATCACGGCGTTTATTTTGGTACATCATCACGAAGTTTCGTTGTTGGTCTTCGTTCATGTCTTTGATTAAATTCTGGATAAACATAGCTTCCTCAGCATCAAGGTTAGAAAGCATCATTAAAATGTTAGTGTTCAT
>JALONS010000405.1 GCA_025454855.1 Arcicella sp. | reverse complement strand
GATTATCTGATTGCTCAAGGTTTGCTTTCACCTTTTGAGAATGGACAAAAATTGGATGCCGACAAAGACCCCATGCTCAAAATGGCGTTGGCTCGTTTGCGACAATTGTCGGCTCATGAAGTGGGGCATACTTTGGGCTTGATGCACAACTATTCCGCCAGCACCAACGGTCGTGCTTCTGTGATGGATTATCCGCACCCAACTGTAAAATTGGATGCCAAAGGAGAGATTGATTTAAGCGATGCTTACGCCGTAGGAATTGGCGAATGGGATAAAGTTTCGATTACTTACGGCTATCAAGATTTTCCCAAAGGAACGGATGAAAAAGCGGCTTTGAACAAAATGTTGAAGGATTCGCATGATAAAGGATTGTTATTTTTAACTGACCAAGATGCTCGCTCGGCGGGGTCGGTAAGTCCAACGGCTCATTTGTGGGATGGTGGAAAAAATCCGATTGACGAGTTAGAGAATTTGATAAAAGTGAGAGAAAAAGGATTGAAAAGTTTTGGCGAAAAAACGATTAGAACGGGCGTTCCGATGGCGTTTTTAGAAGATGCTTTAGTACCGCTTTACAATATTCATCGTTATCAAATTGAAGCCGTTGCTAAATTGGTTGGTTCGATGGATTACAATTATGCAGTACTTGGTGACGGACAATTTTCCACGAAAGCAGTCAGCAAAGAAACGCAACAAAAAGCCTTAGAAAGTGCTTTAAAATGCCTTTCGGCAGACTTTCTAACTTTACCCGAAAACATCATTTCGTTAATTCCTCCACGCCCAGCGGGGTATATGTCTTCGAGGGAATTATTCAGAAAAAGAACTGGTTTAGCCTTCGACCCATTGGTAGCGGCAGAATCAGCAGCGGATTTTCCTTTGCAGTTTTTATTTCATCCAGAACGTGCCTCTCGTATGGTGGAATACGAAGCCCGCAATGGTGGTTTAGGATTGGAAGAAATGATTACCCAAGTAGTCGATAAAACTTTCAAAATATCTAAGAATCAAGGGCTTAATCGTAAAGTACAGTTTCAGACGGAACAGATTATTTTAATGCATTTATTAGCTCTAAGTGTCAATGAATCAGCTAATTATCAAGCAAGAGCCGTTTGTGGGAAAGCCTTGAAGGAGTTGAAAGCGTATTTAGAAGAAACTAAGAAAACCGCCAAAGAGTCAGACTATCAAGCTCATTTAGATTACGCTTTGGAACGGATGAAAAATCCTTCGGCGGCGAGAGTGGCACAGCATAAAGAATTACCTCCTGGGGCACCGATTGGGTGTGACGACTAAAAAGTAACCCTCCCATGCGTTTCAAACGCTTGGGAGGGTTTATTTTAGTATTGCTAATTGTTTACAAAAAATCATCACGCAAATGGAGACTCTTGCTCTTTCAAATATTTCCCGATATTGAAAGAAATACCATCAATAATTTCGATTTCTTTATGCCAATCAATTATTTGCCAATTTTCTCCTGGGGTTGCTACTAAAACCTTTTTACTGGCAGACATTACCCAAATCATTTTCTCAACGCCAAAGTCTAATAATTTTTCTGTTTTAGCATACATATAGGCATCGGGTGTTTCAAAATTTTCTAAATCTGCATCAATATCCACCTCAATCTGAATTTTGGGTGGAACAGAAGCGTAATGCTTATCGGCTGCTTTTACGGGCAATTTAGTTGTTTCAAAAATAGCAATATCGGCCGAGAAATTAGATTTCAACCCCACGTGTAAACCTTGTTCATTGGTAAGAATATGGAATTTATTTTCATCCAAATTTCTAAAAAGAATTCTTAAAATATGCTGTAAAATGAAATTCTGTAAGGTACTCGCTCCCATAATTTCTGCTTTTGTTTTCTTTAATTCAATAACGTCTCTGTACCCTTTGTAATAAATAGGTTTGCCATCCATGATTTCATAAATCAAAGACGCTGGTATTTTTTTGGCAGGTATGCGTGGGAGTGCTTTACGGGGGCTTTTGGTTGCTATCATTTGGTATTGATGTTTAGTCAAATTTAAGGATTATTTTGATAAAATCAGATTGACGAATTATCCTCTTTAATGATTCCAAACTTCAAGAGTCGGATTTGGGTCTTTTTCTAATTGGGTAAGCCTAATGAGTTCTTTTATTTTTAGTGTAATGTCAATCGGAAGAGGCTCGCCTTCTTGTTTAATATACCCAATCTTAATATCCGAATGAGAAAGGTTATCAGCGTATTTAGGGTGATTTTGAATAGGTGAATATGCAATGTCAAAACCTACTTGTTTTATGTTTTTAACAGATGCTATTCCTAAGCCCCAAAATAAATTTCTATCATTTTGCATGATTAGACCTTGTTTTTTACAAATATCCAAGGTCGTGTAAAAAAGCCTATTTACAGAAATATCTTCACTATTGGCAGGTGGTTGAAAGGCATAAGGCTTGATTTCGGCAGTTTTATTGATATGAATAGGGCTTAGTAAAACTCTTACAATTTCTTCGGATTCATCAATGGTTTGTGGTATCTCAAATACTTGCATTTAATTTTTGGATATATGATTTAATGGTTTTTATATTTTCTGTATTGAATTCAACTAAGTCTTTTTTAATAGGTTTTTGATTGTCCAAAGTTAAAAAATAAGACATTTTAGTTTCTCCTATTTCAATAAAAAACTCTTCATTATTCTTATTTTTCCACTCGAAAGAAATTGTACCATGTGTATTTGGAAAACCATCATAAAAATTTTCAAATAACTCATTTGGAAGATTTCTTATAAATTCTTTTGCATTTTTAGCACTTCCCAAACTTAAAGGAATAGCTCCATATCCATCCCAATTATTTTCGAGTCCATGAAATTCATCAATACTTTTAACTATATTTTCTAATTTCTCTTTCTTCTCCTTTCGTGGATGTGAGCCTGATAACATATCTCCACTTTCATTTAAACCTTCTTCATTTAAATCAAGGAGATTCTTTGAGTTATAGTTAGTATCTCCTTGGAAACCAGCTAACTTGTAAGTTTTTCTTAGAATTAGTGGTGTAAAAAAGAACGATTTCTTGGTAATAATTTTTCTTGCAGACACGCCCCTATTTTTTTGAACAGACACGCCCCTATTTTTTTGAATCGGAGTTTCCATAGCTGATAGTATGGACATTAATTTACTCGTACGTTTTCCAGATTGTATTATTCTCAAATTTGAAAACAACTTTTTTTTTCGAGCTCTCTTTTTACTAATATGTTTTATTTTATTTTTCAATG
>JALONS010000404.1 GCA_025454855.1 Arcicella sp. | reverse complement strand
AAAACTACCATCAATGAGATGGCGAGCGAATATATCTCAGGTTTTCAAAAATACAATGCTAATCGAAAAAAGCCTTTACCTAAAATAAATGTATTGAATGTTCCTGAGATTCGGAATATTCAAGCCAAAGAAAAACCTACCGCAGAAATTCACTCTCAGATTTATGAAGCATTTAGGAATTTTTGTTTGCAACAAAAAAGCAATGAATTATCCCAGAACACACTTGAATATCTCAAACATCGTGGCTTTACGGATAAAACTATTAAAGATTTCAGACTTTTTGCCATCAAAGATTACACCGAGGTAACATGGTATCTCAAACAACGTTTCTCGTATTTAGATTTGCAAGAATCAGGGCTGTATAATGTGAAAAATAACCTTATCTTTTATTCACATCCCTTGATTATTCCTTATTACAGAAACAACCGCATTGTGTATTTACAGGGCAGAGTAGTAGGTAAACCCGCCGAAGGGACAAATCGTTATTGTTTTTTAAATAATCAACCACTCACTTTGTTTAATGCTGATACACTTTTGAAAGTAAGAACTGGCGAAACTGTCTATATCACAGAAGGGGCTTTTGACTGTATGCGGCTGGTACAAGAGGGTAAAACAGCGGTTAGTCTGGGGACGGCTAATATCTTTAAGAAAGAGTGGGCAAAGTTATTCAAACGAGTAAATGTGGTTTTTTACTTAGATAACGATAAAGCTGGACACAAAGCCGCTGACGAATTAGAAAAAATCTTTACTCATTTTAATATTTCATGTACCCGAAAGAATTTACCCGACGAATACAAAGATGTAAATGATTATTACACAGGAAAATTGGGTAGCAATGAACAGTTAGGCTTATTTTGATTACTTTCCTAAGTCACGGTAATAACGAATCATTTGACCGTAATCCATGCCCATAGCTAAACCGTGTACGGTCATGGTGATACGTTTAGTTTTGGTTTCGATGGTTTTAGCTGATTCAATCCATTTGGTGTAATAATTCTGATGTCCCTTGGGCATTTTCAGGAAAGCCTCTAAGGCTTTTGGTTCATCTTCAAGGCACATTAATAGTTCTTCTGATTGCGGGAGTTCATCGGTATCCTCTTCCAAAGTAAGCATCACCATAGCACCTTCTTCCTTCCGAATCCCTCTACGCATATCTGCATTGATAGGAATGATAAAATCACCTTCACCCATGGGTAGTAAAGCTACCAATTTTATCGAAAAGTTATCAATCAAACCTTTTACTCTGAAACCAGCCTTGGTATTTGGCTTTATTTGTTGGGCAATATCAGCAGGAATTTCTACGTAAGTCCAACCAGTTTTTTCGCCTTTTTCTCCGAATTTTTGTAGGATTGTTTGGAAGGGAGTCATAGGAATCACAAAGAGTTTTGGATAAAAATAAATACTTCATACAATGTCATTTTTTCAGAAGGATGTACATTCTGCTCACTCCCAATATGCTGATGATAAGGAAATGTTAATATATGTGGGTGATGTGGTGTATTGTCCCAACGATGTATTAATTCCTCACCTCGTGACATCCATTGATAACCGTATTTGTGTTTATCAAGAATGTAATTATTTGATTCATAAATATTTAGAGAAGTACCATCAACAAACTTTACCTTGATTTTAAGTACTGATTTTGCCTTATCAGTTATGTTCTCAATAATCATATAACTGTCAATTAGGTATTGAAACTCATCAAAGATAGAAATGTAGTCAGTCATTTATTGAATTTCTTGGAGACGTTGTTGATAAATATTTACAAAATCAATGGCATCGTCCCAATCTTGTCCATCATTTTCTTTTTCGATAACAGATTGTGAATAATCGTTAAAATGATTTAAAAAATTCTCATAATCGCCTCCATATTTTTTGACAAATAAATCTATTTGCCCACGATAATATGCAATTTTTTGAAGTAACAAACTTTGAGCTTGTTGTTTTAAAAAAGTCTCAGCATCCTTGAAACCAAGACTTTGAATAACCTGTTCTAAAACTGGATTTTGCAATACGACCATATTTTTCTGCTAATTTCTACCAAAAATAAATATTTTAATCTAAAACTAATTACCCTTCCTCAAATTCTTATGGGTAGTATCAGCCTGTGCAGGTTTTTTCTTAAACAATCCATCCAGTACACTTTTTTTCTGTTCTTCCAAAATCTTTTTAGCACGGTCAGCAGCGGCTTTTTTAATACTATCAGCAGTGGCTTTTGCTTTTGCTTCTAAGGCATCTTTTTCCCGCTTATATTTAGCTTCTATCTCGGCTTTTTTGGCATTGGCTTCTGCTAAAAGTCGTTCTTTTTCAGCTTGAATTTTGGCTTCAGCTTCTTTTTTCAAGCGGTCGGCTTCTTCTAATGCTTTGGCTTTAGCAGCATCAATCTGCGACTTTGCTTCCGCTACCACGGCATCTTTTAAAGAATTGGCAGTAGAACTCCCCTTGAAGCCAAACGCAGGATTTTTCACTGTTCCGCCCAACGATAAATCAAATTTTACACGGTCGGTGCCTTGTAGGGTTTTTCCAGTCCATTTCTGGAAAATATTACTGAATGCCTCACCTGTTTTACCCGCTGGAACATCCAACACCAGAGCATAATCCATTGAACCAACCAGCCCATGCCGACCCGATGCCGTTATTTTATAGTCATCAAATTTAATGTCAAAAGGTTTTACGCCAAATGTGCCATCCTTGATTTCAAATTGCATTAAAAGGTTATTGAGTTTTGTATCTTTTAGTTTTGAGAGCTTGGTAGTTTCTACTAATTTTTGAACTAATGGGTTATTCTCCGTTATTTCTCCCTTCAATATTTTCATGAGTCCGTCGCCATTCAAGGTGTTAAATTTAGGCATCATATCTTGCCCTAATTCTCCGTCAATCTTGAATTTAGAATTGATACCACCAATTAAATACTGAGCAACGGGCATTAGGTATTTTACCACATTGAGTTGTTGATAGGCTTGAGCAATTTCAACGTTTTCTAAATTCAGCGAAAAATCAAATTTAGGGTGAGCCAAATCCGCTGCATTATACGTTCCGTTGGTAATAAAATTTCCTCCCAGTGACTGAAAAGCCACATTTTGCATTTTTACGGCTCCGTTGCCTACAGTTAAAGCTCCTTTTACTTTACTCATTTTCATATCGTCGTACAGCACTTCTCCAATCTCAGAGTTCATCAAAAGGTCAATATTTTTAGGGATTTCTACCACTTGTAAATTGGCTTGCTTATTAGCGGTGTTC
>JALONS010000120.1 GCA_025454855.1 Arcicella sp. | reverse complement strand
AATTTGTTCAAATAATTTGTCCTTATTCCGAAAATAATAATGTAAAAGAGCTTTATTAATGCCTGCCAAATCTGCAATATCTTGCATTCTTGAGCCACTGTATCCATCTCTTAGAAAGATTTGCTCTGCCGCCATCAGTATTTTATCCTCAGTGTTATCTTCTGTTGCTTTCATTATTAACCAAATGGATTAACTATTTTATTTAACCATTTGGTTGCTTTCAAGGACTTGAAAAATGTGGAGAATATCGGATTCGAACCGATGACCTCTACGCTGCCAGCGTAGCGCTCTAGCCAACTGAGCTAATCCCCCGTGTTGGTTTTACAAAAATAGCTAATCTGCGTTATTTTGCAAAACCGATTTGGAAAATATCTTAAAAATTAAGTCTTAGACCTGCTCCACCTTGAGGATGGTAAAAAATATTCTAAGCCTACTTGACCAAGTCCGCCTAAACCCGTAGCAGGGATTTCTGTTCTGCCTACACCGTCAGTTTTATAATAATTTCTGGAAGTAAATTGCACGCCAAATCCGTAGTAGTTTTTCAGATTACTGGTCATCTCATTATGCCACATATATAAGCCACTGAAAGATACGCCTGCTCCGTCAAAAGCACCATCTTTATAGTTTCCCCTTGCTCCCCAAATAGCACCATAGAAACCAACGTTCACTTCCACAAGATTTTTATCGTTATTCAAATAGTGACGAATATTCAATCCGATGGGGTCTCCGATTTTACCACCAATTGCCCAACCTTTTTCTTGTGAGTAACTTGTTAACCCCCCAAACATCAATAAAAATAGCAAGCATAATTTTTTCATAACTTTTCTGAGTAGTTTGTTAATAGAGAAAGCAAATGATTGTTTTCTTGTTCCGTTCCAATTGAAATCCTTAAAGAATTATCGCAGAGAACAACTTTTGAACGGTCTCTGACAATGGTTTTTTGTTCAATTAAATAATCAAATATCTGTTTTGCATTTGAAAAACGTACTAATAAAAAATTGGCATCAGACGGATAAATGTGTTCAACGATAGCAAGTTCTTTTAAGGCAGTTTTCAAAGAATCTCGATTTTGATTTAAGGTTTTTACCGATTCTTTGACAAAATTAACATTATCGATATTTTCTAATAATGATTTTTGAGTTAAACCATTAATATTATAAGGATATTTTATTTTGTTGAGTAGTTTAATTAACTCTTCATTGGCAAATGCCATCCCCAATCTTAAAGAAGCCAACCCCCAAGCCTTTGAGAAGGTTTGTAATACCATTACATTAGGGAAATTATCTAATTCAGGAATAAATGAAGGTTCATCAGCGAAATCATTGTAGGCTTCATCAATTACGACAATGCCTTGTTGGAAATTGTTGATGATTTTAAGAATTGCGTGTCTATCAATAATATTTCCCGTTGGATTATTAGGAGAGCAAATAAAAATCAACTTCGTTTTAGGATTGATAGCTGATAATACTTTTTCAGTATTTATCTGATAATCAGAAGTTAAATTAATTTTCTGAATCTCAACATTATTCACCGAAGCACTCACTTCGTACATTCCATAAGTAGGAGGTAAGATGATAACATTATCATGTTGTGGCTCGCAAGTGAGACGAATAATTAAGTCTATGGGTTCATCAGAGCCATTTCCTAAAAATATTTGCGTTGGACGACATCCTTTCAAAGGAGCTAATTTCTCTTTTATTTGCCATTGATAGGGGTCAGGATAACGATTCCAATTTTCGGGTGTTGCCGAACCAATCGGGTTTTCATTGGCATCTAAAAATATTCCTTCTTTGCCTGTATATTCATCACGAGCAGACGAGTAGGGGGCAAGGTTTAAAATGTGCTTACGCACAATATTTTGTAAATTAAATGAATTCAAAATTTTAAAATATTTTTTTTGTAAATGTCTTTTAATGAGATAGTTAGGTTGTCGATAATGGCAGTGTTCTCCAATGAGTCATAATCTGTGTTTATCCAAACATTAGGCTCATTGGTACGTGTGTAAGTAGATATCCATGGTCTATCTTGTGCAACAAAGATGATTTGTTTGATAGACTCAATGGTTTTATAATTCACTAATTTTTCACTCATATCAAAGTCTTGGGTTGCTTTAGAAAGAACTTCACAGACAATATATGGATTCAATATTTCGGTTGTCGTTCCTTCTTTAATTTTTATTTCACCGTTGATTACCGTCATATCGGGCTGATAATAAGTTTTTAGAGTAGGAATATGGACACAAGCACCACTTTCCAAAAGCCAAAAAAAATCATTTTCAAGATTATCGTAATAGTTTGATAAGATTTTAATCAATCTACTTACTAATATTGAATGTACTGGTGTAACTTTTCCCATACTGGCAATAATTTCATCGTTGTGATATTCAATTTTCAAGTCTCTTTCATAAGATACACTTTCATATTCCTCCACCGTTGCAGGAATTCTGATAAAAGACTCCGTAAGTAATCTACCACGTATTGATTCGAGTAGTTCAGCCGTTTTTACCATATCATTGAATAATTTTGAATGTTATAACCTCACTTTTACCGCATTGGCGTGTGCCTCCAAAGATTCTGCCGTTGCCATTTCGATGATGGTTTTACCAATGTTTTTAATGCCTTCTTGGGTAATATTTTGAACGGTAATTTTCTTCATAAAACTGTCCAAACTTACGCCAGAATACGCTTTTGCGTATCCGTTAGTTGGTAAAGTATGATTCGTGCCAGAAGCATAATCACCTGCTGATTCGGGCGTATAATGTCCTAAAAATATAGAACCAGCATTGTATATTTGTTCAGAAACTTCTTCTGCATTTTCGATAGACATAATCAAATGCTCTGCGGCATATTCGTTCAACATCTCCAGAGCAATTGTTTGATTTTCAACAATTACTGCCTGACTATTTTCAAGGGCTTTAGAAGCAAATTCGACTCTTGGCAGTGATGCTAATTGTTTGTTTAATTCAAGATTTACGGATTCAACTAACTTTTCGGAAGTTGAAACTAACAACACCTGTGAATCAACGCCGTGTTCAGCTTGTGACAATAAATCAGCCGCCACGAAAGCAGGATTTGCGGAATCATCGGCATAAACGGCTACTTCTGATGGACCTGCGGGCATATCAATTGCCATTCCTTCTTTGCAAACTAACATTTTAGCGGCAGTAACATACTGATTACCAGGTCCAAATATTTTATAAACTTTTGGAACGGACTCCGTACCGTAAGTCATAGCTGCAATGGCTTGTGAGCCACCAATGCGAAATATCTGAGTGATTCCACATAATTTTGCCGCAAAATAAATGGCAGGATGATTGGAAGGTGTACACAGAATCACTTCTCTACAACCCGCAATCTGGGCGGGAACCCCCAACATTAAAACCGTCGAAAATAATGGAGCCGTTCCTCCTGGAATATACAAACCAACTTTATCAATCCCCACCGATTTACGCCAACAGGTTACGCCCGCCATGGTTTCTATTTTTTCAGGAACTGACTTTTGAGCTTCGTGAAACTTGTAGATATTAGCGTAAGCCTGTTTAATGGCATTTTTTAAGTCATCGGATAGCTTGTTTTCTGCTTGCTCAATTTCGGTAGAATTTACCGATAACGAATCTAAAAATATGTTATCGTACTGCAAAGCATATTCACGAATGGCGTTATCACCTTCGGCTTTAACTTTTTTCAGAATGGGCAAAACTCTTTCTTCAATCACCGAAATATCTTGCGTAGGACGTGTAAGGATTGTTCCGTAATCAGCTTTATTGGGATATTTTATAATTTTCATTTTCCTTATTTCTTATAAAAATCTGCGATGTATTGAAGCACACCGAGTAATTTATGGAGGGCAAATTTGTCTGCATAATAGGTATCAATATCTACCGAAAGAATACTATTTTCTAATTTCAAGAATCCCCATTCTACTCCATTTGTGACACAACCAAATACTGTTGGGGTTGGGTTACCTTCTCTTTCATTGTAGATTTGAGCCGCTAACATTTCTGCTCCTGCTTGACCTGTTCCTTCTTCGATGGCTCTGCTTTTTGCTTCAACAGCACAAAACACTGGTGATTTGATAATGCTCGTTCTGGGTCTTTGTGTTAATAAATAATCACAGACTCCCGTCAACCCCAATTTTTTATCAACATCAAAGGTATATCCTGAAAAAAGATTGAAACTCTTAGCTGTATTTCGCCAAAGTTCTTTCAAAACAGGAGAAATCATTAATTCTGATTTTGATTTTTCACTTGAATTAGGAATTTCATCACTTTCTTCAAGCTCTGTCAATAACCATTGCGTCGGCGGAACATTTGGGATATTTATCGGAGAAAAAAGTCGCACTCGTTCTTCTTGAATACCAAACTTTTTTTCTAAGTCTCTTAGTGTGAAATCACCGTATGCCATGATTATTCTTTTGGGTTAATTTTTCCGAACATCGAAAAGCAAAAATCGAACAACAATTTTAAAAAATCATTTTTTCAATTGGCATTACCAAGATTCCTTCGGCACCTGCTTCACGGAGTTTTTCGATATTTTGCCAAAAATCATTCTCATTAATTACTGAACTCATCGCAGACCAACCTTCCTGAGCTAATGGAATCACCGAAGGCGATTTCATACCGGGTAATAACTTAGAAATGGCTTGAATATTCTCATTTTTGGTGTTCAAAACTACATATTTATTATTTTTTGCTCTTTGTACGGCATCAATTCTAAATAAAATCTGATTCAAAATTTCCTGTTTCTCTGCACTCATAGTTGGACAACCAATCATAATAGCTTGGGAAAAGAAAATCTTTTCTACTTCTTTCAAACCATTGCTCAAAAGCGTTCCACCTGATGATACTATATCACAAACTGCATGAGCTAAACCAATACTTGGGGCAATTTCTACCGAACCAGATATTTCATGAATATGAGCATTTACACCGTTCTCTTTCAAGTAGTTACCCAATATAATGGGATAAGAGGTAGCGATGTCTTTTCCTTCTAAATCTTTTATGTCGTTGTATATTTCACCACGAGGAATAGCAAGGGATAATCTACACTTTGAAAAGCCTAATAATTTAACCTCCGAAACATTTTTATGAGATTCCACATGAACATTCTGACCGACTATACCGATATCCGCTACGCCATCTTCTACATATCCAGGAATATCGTCGTCTCTCAAAAACAAAAATTCAGCGGGAAAGTTAGAGGAAGTAGCTTTTAATTTTCCTGCTCCATTATCGAACTTGATGCCACATTCCTTAAATAAATTGAGAGAATCCTCACTTAATCGTCCAGATTTCTGAACGGCAATTCTTAAAATAGTATCCACTTTTTTCAGTTTACGAATTAATAGTAACCAATTAACAATAAACAACAAAGACTAAGCAATTTTACATTGCCTATTCAGTAACCTTGAAAAAATCAATGTTTATAGATAATTGATGGTACAAAATTACTCAATGAAGTCTATCTTTTAGATGGTTTTTTCTAAATTGTACATGAAAACGTAAAAAAACTTCAACAGATACTCATGATTTGCGAAAAACATATTGTTTTGTATCAATATGTAGGGAGTAAGGTGTTTTGGAGAGAAAATATGCAGAAATAATTTTGCACAGGATAAACTGAGAATAGTGTTTTGGGCTAAAGTACCTTTTCTCGTGGAATCATAAACAAAAAAAGCAGGCTCATAAAGGCTGCTTTTTTGAATTACACTTCATCAACAAACTAAAAACCAAATAAAACTACTTTAAATATCAGGTAGTCAATTTGATAATTTGAGAATAAAGGTAATCATTAAAAAACATAATGTCAATGGATTATTCTCAAATATTCAAATAATTGGCTGTAGGAGAAGGACTCGAACCTCCACGGTGTGATTAGGTATAGTACAAAGTCCGGTGGTCTACCCCAGTCTGCCTTGCGGCAGGCATTATACTAACTTTATTTCATGTTCACCACCCCCGAGACAGGAGGGTACGTCTGCCAAATTTCATCACCCTACAGTATGAATTGCCTTATCGACATGACAAAATTAGTAAACGATGTTATATTTTACAAATTTTTTATAAAAAAATATTAAAATTTGTATTATTTTTAAATAAATAATGTTTTTATTGAAAAATTTTTAAATTAGATATTTCAAAAAAAGGATTTTTTATGATTTTTTAAATTTTCCATCAAGTATAAATACTCAAGTTTATGAACACAAATGTATCCATTGATGAAGTTGATATTAAAATATTGGGGTTACTCATGAAAAATGCCAATATGCCCTACACTGAAATTGGTAAAAAAATCAATGTTTCAGGAGGCACCGTTCACGTTAGAATGGCAAAAATGGAAGAGGCTGGAATTGTAACGGGGTCACAGATTATCATAGACCATACTAAATTGGGCTGGGATATTTCAGCATTTTTGGGTATTTACTTGGATAAAAGCTCGCTTTATGAGGAGGTCGCTTTACAATTAAAACGAATTCCTGAGGTAGTAAGCATCAACTACACTACTGGGATTTACTCAATTTTTGCCAAAATAGTTTGTCGAGACACAGTACACCTCAGAGAAGTACTGCACGATAAAATTCAAAAAGTACAAGGAATCCAACGTACCGAAACGTTTATTTCTTTGGAAGAGTCTCTCAATCGCCCAATTCCACTATATTAATAAGGCTTTAAAGGTTAAATTATGTAGAAAAATTCTAAACAACAGAACTTTTGTACGCTTTTATGAGTTAATTTTGTAGGAAAATAGAATAGGGAAATAATAGTATATATTCTTCAAACTTTAGCTTTACGATTTATCAATACAATGGCAAAAGAAGAAATAGATATTTTAGAAGAAGTAACCTCTTCAGAATACAAATATGGTTTTCATGATAATTTTGAGACAGATGAAGTACCTGCGGGTCTGAATGAAAATATCATCAGACAAATTTCTGCAAAGAAAAATGAGCCTGAATGGATGCTGGAGTTGCGTTTGAATGCCTATAAAGTGTGGTTGGAAATGAAAGAGCCGAAATGGTCGAATGTAGATTATACGCCTGTTGATTATCAGGCAATTAAATACTATTCAGCCCCGAAGGCTGCCAAAGTGGTTGAATCATTGGATGATATTGACCCCGAATTAAGAGCCACTTTTGAGAAATTAGGTATTTCTTTAAATGAGCAAAAACGTTTGTCGGGTGTGGCAGTTGATGCGGTGATTGATTCTGTTTCAGTGGCTACCACGTTCAAAGCTGATTTGGCAAAAAGAGGTATCATTTTTTGTTCCATGTCAGAGGCAATCCAAGAACACCCTGAACTCATCAAAAAATATTTAGGTTCAGTTGTACCCGTGAAAGATAATTTCTTCTCGGCACTCAATGCAGCAGTGTTTTCGGATGGTTCGTTTTGCTACATTCCTAAGGGAGTTCGTTGCCCGATGGAACTCTCAACTTATTTCAGAATCAATGCCGCTGGTACAGGACAATTTGAACGCACGTTGATTGTTGCAGATGAAGGTTCTTATGTGAGTTATTTGGAAGGTTGTACTGCACCACAGCGTGATGAAAATCAACTTCATGCGGCAGTGGTAGAGATTTTTGCCCATGAAAATGCGGAGGTTAAATACTCAACTGTACAGAACTGGTATCCAGGGGACAAAGATGGGAAAGGTGGTATATACAATTTTGTTACGAAGAGAGGTATTTGTGACGGTGCAAATTCAAAAATTTCGTGGACACAAGTAGAAACAGGTTCGGCAATTACTTGGAAATATCCATCAGTAATCTTGAAAGGCGATAATTCAATTGGTGAATTTTATTCAGTTGCGGTTACAAATAATATGCAACAAGCTGATACGGGTACAAAAATGGTACATATCGGTAAAAATACTAAGTCAAGAATTGTATCAAAAGGTATTTCAGCGGGTAAATCTCAAAATTCGTACAGAGGTTTAGTAGAGGTAATGAAAAGAGCAGAAAATGCTCGCAATTTCTCGCAATGTGATTCATTATTGATGGGAGACCGCTGCGGAGCTCACACATTCCCTTACATTGAGGTAAAAAATAAGACGGCTACCGTAGAACACGAAGCAACGACTTCTAAAATTGGAGAAGACCAATTGTTTTATTGTAACCAAAGAGGTATTTCTACCGAAGCCGCTGTTGCTCTTATTGTGAACGGCTATGCCAAAGAAGTCTTGAATCAACTTCCGATGGAATTCGCCGTAGAAGCACAAAAATTATTAGCAGTTTCATTAGAAGGGTCAGTGGGATAAAATTATCCCAATGAATTTTTACGAAAAGGCTTCTGTTTTCAACAAACGGAAGCCTTTTCTTTGTACTTTTGTAAGACACAACCACAAAACTAACATGAAGAAAATTATCTTTTTTGTACTTTTTCTTCCGCCATTTTCACAAAATATTTTTGGAATTGACTACTTCAAAGGAGACTTTAATGCTGCCTTAGACTCCGCCAAAAAATATAATAAATTGATTTTATTGAATATTGCTGCTACTTGGAGTGGAGCTTCCAATAGAATGGAGAAAAGCGTATTCAGAAACGAATTGATTGAAAACCAGCTACTTGATAATTACTTAGCCCTGAGAGTTGAAGCCTCAACAAAAGAAGGGGTATTTTTACAACAATACTTTGGTATTGCTGCCTTACCTGCTTACTTGGTAATTAATAAAGATAAAGAAATCATACGCTTAAAAATTGGAGAAGTATCATTGGATGCCTTTAGCACTTTTTTGAAAGATGCTCTGATAGAACCTGATGGTTACACTAATTTAGAGAAAGAGACCATTGTTAGTTTTAATGCCACAGCTAAAACTCCCAATGATTATGCTTGGGCTACTTATAATTTTAATTATTTACTGTCAAAGCCTGAGATAGCTCTAACTTTTTACACAGGAAATAACTATCGCCCTAAGGGAGTTGGAGCGAAGTTGGAAGTATTTAATGTATTAGCACATTGTGCCAGAAAAGCAGGAAAAATTAACAATATAGCTCTATTTAATGAAGTGGGGATTTATGCTGAAAAAATTGGTTTTGGAGGCAGAGAAATAACCTATTTTAAACTGCTGTATAATCTTGAAAAAAATGAAATAGATAATATTCGGAAATTTCTAAAGGAATTTGGTGAAAATAAAGACCGCTTTTCTGATTTTCAGTTTACAGGAGTCGTTTTTTCAGAGTTTGTCAGAACGATTTCAGAAATATATTATCGCACAGCAGAATCAGAAGTGTTACTGGCTACCTTGGAAAAAATCAACGCCCAAAATACCAATTTTGAGCGTGTATATCCCGAAAGAATTTACAAATATTACAAAGCGATTCTCTTAGAGAAAATTGGACATACCGAAGAAGCCAAGGTTTTAGCCAAAGATATTTTAAAAACCTACGAATTTGTACCTGTCGATAAATATTACGAAGAAGCTACTGAGGAACTCGAAAAGATTGTGGCTGAACGAGAATGAAAAGCCAATAACACCTTAATCATTTGGTGATTAGATACGGTTTTAACCGAAAGATAAGAATATCCGAATAATCACGCTGAACGTCTAATCCCTGTTTGTAAGCTGATAGAAATGATAAATTATAATCCCAAAGAGTGGTTTACTTTTATTTTTAGATTGCACAAAGCAGATACTTTTCGCTTGCTGCTGCCAATGCTGCTAAGTATGACGGTTTACGTATTTGTGGTAGCTTACGTAGAAATTGAGTATTTTAAATTGGGGGCAGATAGCCATCTGAAAAATGTTACCGTGATGCACGGAATGTTGGGTTTTGCCATTTCATTACTATTGGTATTCAGAACTAATACGGCTTACGAACGCTGGTGGGAGGGACGAAAATTATTCGGAAGTTTGGTGAATAATTGTAGAAATTTGGCACTAAAACTTAACGCTGTTTTACCCGAAAGTGATACAGAACGTAGAAATTTATTCCAAACGTATATTGTTGAGTACGCTTTTGCCTTGAAACGTCATTTAAGAGGGCATCAACATAACAGTCAATTATTTACTTCGGTAATTGAGGTTTCTGACAAGATTCATAAACCCAATTATATTGCTTCTTTGTTGTTTAAAAAGGTTCAGGAATTGTACAATGAAAAAGTTATCTCGGGCGAGCAACTGTTATTTTTAAACAATGAACTCAGTAGTTTAACGGATATTTGCGGGGCTTGCGAACGCATCAAGAATACACCAATTCCTTTTTCCTATTCAGTTTTTATCAAAAAATTTGTCTTCTTTTACGTAATGACTTTGCCTTTTGGGTACGTCTTTACCTTAGGATACTTAACGATACCCATTGTTGTTTTTGTGTTTTACGTATTGGCAAGTTTAGAAATAATTGCGGAAGAAATTGAAAATCCTTTCGGAACTGATGCTAATGACCTTCCTTTAAATCAAATTTGTAAAAATATTCAGAAACACGTGCGTGAAATTATCTAAGGTAGATATTGGGATGGGTAATTAGGTGTGTAGCTTTAATCGAAAAATGGTATGAAAGTTTGGATATTTTAAGTTTAGCGTGCATCTAACTCTCTACTTCTACCACTCAAACCTCCTGTATGAATCACCACAACGGTTGAATTTTCTCGGAACAGTCCTTTTTGAATCATATCATACACGCCGTACATCATTTTGCCAGTGTAAACTTGTTCGAGTAAAATGTTAGGATTACGTTTCTCAAAACCTTTGATGAAATCAATCAATTCGGGAGTAGTTTTTCCATAATTTCCGAAAATATAATCGGTTGAAATATCAAACTCACGGTCTTCGGGTACGTATTTTGCCACGGCGGGATACAGTAATCCTTTGTCTTTTAAAACCGCAAAACCGATGGCTTCGGTATCGCCACGCAGTCCAGAAATAATACCTGCCAATGTTCCACCCGTACCAGCAGCTACGCAAACATAGTCGGGAGTGATTTCATCGTATATCTCATTCATCATTTCAACAACTCCTTTTATTGCCAGTTCATTAGTACCACCCTCTGGAATTACATAAAAATCAGTTTTGTACTGACGAGTAATTTTGTCTTTGAAACCATAATTCAATCGTGGTAGAAAGATTAAATCCATCCCATTGAGTTTGGCATACATCAAGGTTTCGTTCGACATGGGATTCAATTCCTCACCCCTAATCAATCCTGTGGTTTCAAAACCAAATATTCTACCAGCCGCTGCCGTAGCATAAATATGGTTAGAGAATGCACCGCCAAAAGTCATTAATTGTTTGTATCCCTTCTCTCTTGCATCAATCAAATTGTACTTTAATTTTCGCCACTTATTTCCTGTGATGTCTGGATGAATCAAATCATCTCGTTTAATGTATAATTTTACGGGGTATTTCGCTAAAAAAGGGTCATTTATACGTTGTAGAGGAGAAGGAGGTAGTTGAATCATGGCAATAATTTTTTAAATTTGAAGTCAAATTAGCTATTGCTAAGAAACACAAATGTATGCAAGAAATTGAAGAAGAGGAAGAATTGTATGAACATCATCGGATAGCTGTTGATAAAGGGCAAAATTTGCTTAGGATTGACAAATATTTGATGACAAAATTACAAAATGCCACTCGGGTAAAGATTCAGGAAGGTATTGATGCAGGAAACGTTAAGGTAAATGATACCGTTGTGAAAGCAAGTTACAAGGTAAAACCCTTTGATGTAATCACGGTTTCTTTGTCAGCTCCACCCCGAGATACGGAGATTATTCCCCAAAATATTCCCTTAGATATTATCTACGAGGATGATGATTTGTTGGTGGTTAATAAGCCCGCAGGTATGGTGGTACACCCCGCACACGGTAATTGGGACGGCACTTTGGTAAATGCTTTGGTTTATCATTTTCAGAATCTACCTACGCACCGAAACGGAGAAATCAGACCGGGATTGGTACATCGTATTGATAAAGATACGTCGGGCTTATTGGTAATTGCTAAGACTGACCAAGCCATGACCCATTTAGCCAAACAATTTTTTGACCACTCCATCGAACGAACTTACAATGCCTTAGTTTGGGGTGAACCTAAAGAAGAAGAAGGTACTGTTACGGGTAATATTGGTAGGAGTTTAAAAGACCGTAAAATCATGGCGGTTTTTCCCGATGGTTCTCAAGGAAAAGAAGCCGTTACGCACTACAAGGTTATTAAAAAATTACGGTACGTTTCGTTGGTACATGATGAAACTTATGGTGGCGATAAGGTTTTGAGGGGGACAGTTTTTTCAAAGTACGAACAGTTTGTGCAAAATTGTTTTAAACTTTGTCCTCGACAAGCACTTCATGCCAAGTCGTTGGGCTTTGTGCATCCTACAACTGGCGAATTTTTACAGTTTGATACCGAACTGCCCCAAGATATACAACAAGTAATAGAAAAGTGGGAAGGCTACGTGAATGAAGGATGAGAGAACTACGAGTTGTACAGATAAATTAGTAAGTTAAAGATGAAAAATTAGAAGTAGAAGCTGAAAATTAAAGAAACTATCAACATTAAATTTTAGTTATAAATGAAGTTATATTTTAAGCTATTAGTTTAATTGTTATTTATTTTGTTGAGTGATTTTTCAACTACTAAAAGTATAATTTAATCCTAAACTTTAAACCCATGGAAACGCTTGTAACGAATCTGGATGATTTGGTTGAATATCTATCGGGAGTTGATAGAGAAATTCGTCCTAAAAAAGCAAAACCACTTAAAAACTACATTAAAGGTTACTACGAGGGAATAAAGCATACCGAAGTAAACCCTTACACTGTGATAAACGAAATGGAAAACCGTAATCTGATTTTTGTGGGCTTAAACGGTGATATAATTTATAATTTTTAAATCTGAAATAAATGTCAATTTTAATCCGAGATGGAGTGCGTGAAGATGTACCAACCATGTTTGAATTAA
>JALONS010000403.1 GCA_025454855.1 Arcicella sp. | reverse complement strand
TCGGGTTTGTAGTATTTGCCTTTGGATAGTTTGGCAATTTTGCCCGAAGCTACCATACGGTTCAGGGCTTTTATCACCGCTTCTTTTTGGCTCACCTCTTTAGTAAAATCGGCATAGGTGAACACATAGCCTTTGGGCAGCCTATCTATGGTAAATGCTATGTATTCAGCTATTTTCATTCTCTATATTGTAGTACAAAGATAATTTATTTGTCCAGTTTATTAGCAAAAAAACTGGACATTTTAATATTTGATAAAGTATATTCAAGCTAAATCAGCATATCAATCTTAATTTTTTGATTCCTTTATATCTGAAATGAGCCTTTTAAAGACTTGCTTTTTTTACAAACAATAAAACAAACAAGAAAATCAGCATCGCTTATATCAGCTTTAAATAAGGATTTTTTGATTGATGAAATGATTTTATGTGAGTATTTAGGGGGTTGTGTAAGAGTTACGGCTGTTACCTACTGCCGGATTGTCTGTCCGAAGCGGTGTTGTTTCAAGTTTGGAGACTTGTAGCCGAAAATATTTTAAATTCATAACTCTGTCAATTAAAGTTTAATTTCAAAATAGTCTATGCCGTATTTGTCGCAAAGATTTTTTTCTGATTGTTTGAATTGCCAAGCAACAACTGTCGCTTTTACATTCTTGTCTGTGAGTGTTAAACCTAATTGCGAACATCTCAAAGCTCTGTATTTAATTGCTTGATGAATTCCTGGCTCAACATTGTCTAGTTCAATTTCAACAACGGTGTTACCTACTCCTTTTGTCGGTGCAAAAAGAATGTCAACCAAGTCACCAGAAATATATTTGTGTTCAACAAGTGCATTCACTTCATTTTTATTTAGTCCAATTTTGTCGGGATTCTTCGCAATATATTCTTTAAGTTGTTTGTGTTCCTTACTTTCACCACCCTTTCCATATTTCCTTTTCAGAAGAATTTTCTTTACAGACTCTTCACCAAGAGAACCAATTACTGTTGGTCGGATAGTTGAGTATTCTGTAAAGTCATTTTCAAGAAGGCCATTAATCATTGATTGAGTTGTTTCGTTTTGAACAACATCTTTCAAGTCGTGAAGAATTGCGGCAACTTGAATATCTTCTAAATATCTAAATCTTCCTTGTCGCCACATTGGAGTAGAACTCTTTTTGTTCCTATGATAATTCCAAAAGTTAAGTTCTTGTGCCTCATCTATTGTCAATCTTAAGCTTTGTTTCTTCAAGCCAATAATTTGGTGTTGGTTGTCAACCAAAGCCTTAATCTTTAGAAACCCCACAATTTTTCTCTCGTCCTCTGTGCAATTTGCAAATCTTGTTGTGAGAATTGCAACTTTCCCTGCTCCAGTAAATTTAATCCTAAATGGTTCACCTGTTTTAAATTCGTTGCCGGGATTCCATTGCCAATTCTCAAACAACGAACTTTCGTTACAAGGATAGTCCTCAACTTTTCCCTTAAATCCTTTATCATAAAATTTTCTGCATGAACATTCTGGTTGACTACACCACCTGCCACTGTCAAGTTCTACATTGTATATAATATTCTGTATGTCGCACCGTTTTTTGAAGCCAACATAAATGCTTTCGTCCCCATTATTATAAATTAAATTACAAGCGATATTTTTCATTTCTCTATTCGTTTAATTCTTAAAGTTTAAAGTTAATTATTCTACTTTTAAACCGTACTGTTTTTGGGAGAGCTTACATACAATATTGTGATAATTGTCCAGATAGTTACTGAAACTTTCAATTCAAATTTTTCATTTACAATGGGTGTGTACTTTAAAATTGCCACTAAAATGAAAGTAACGAAAAAATACTTCATTATGTCATAGAAGACTCTTGAAAGAACGTCTTTCTTAAATTTTGAAAATGATTCTTTTATATATTTCATTTGTCTGTCGTATCTCTTTTAAAATGCCGCATAACAGTCTCGGGTATGAAACGTAGGGCATTTCGAAGCACTTAATTGTCCGTCTGAGACGAACTTTGATAAGAGCCGAAAACTTTCGGAAACCACTGTCCGCCCTATGTTTTATACCCATTGTTGCCAGTAGTTTTTATTCTTTTGTTTTTAAATAGTTTATGAACGCTGAACAGGATACGAGCATAAATTTGGCATCTTCCATAGAAACACTGATATCATCTTCCAGTAAAGAATGTCTAATTCCACCTGAATCACTTGTATAACCATATAAAGCAGAAAATGCAGTTTTTAGAGCTCCGTGAATTTTATGAGATTTTTCAATTCTGGTCAATGCTTTTCCTAACGTTGCAGCAGAATCACCCGTCATAATTACGCAAAATGATTCAACCGCTGAAATAGATTCTTTTATTGAGTTTCTGTAATCTGGGTTTTCCCTATTAGAAAGATATTCTAAAGCCGTTCTCAAATGTGTCTCAACAGACTTCATAGAGTTGGATGAATTTATTGCTTCCTCAATAGCTTGAATTTCTTCTTCAGATGTTATTTGAACTATAGTCTGTTCAACAATTCTATATCCAGCAGACTCCCTTTCTAAAGTTGAGTTACAGTTTTCAGTAAATTGAGTTCTTATTACTTTAAAGTCCAATAAAGCGATGAATTCCAAGAAATCATATTTTTCATACCATTCAGATTTAAAGAACCATTTTTTTATATAGTTTAAAACACCATCAACATAAACACCACCATTAGAGTATGAAGGAATTTCATCCGTTCTTTGCTCGAAAAATTCTTCCCAAATAATTTTACTAATTTTTACTTGGTCAGATTCACCACCATAAGATGCATAGCCATCAATATGTCCAAAGAAATCATTTAGAAAGTTATTCCAAAGTCTGTTTTCAAGAACTGTGTCAATACTTTCTATTTGAAGCGATTGTCTTACTGATTTTTTTCCTATTCTTTGTGAAAATCTCATATTTTTCAAATTACTGGCAACTATTAAACATCCTCTAGCGTATATTTTCCGATTAAGCTCATGATTAATGAATGGAAATCGATAACATAAGATATAAAACTCATAAGGATAGATGAACTTCTGCAATAAAGATATATAATTAATTAGAAATTATAATGAAGATAGAAATGATGAAAAGAAAAATTAAATATTCATCTTTAAAGTTAGTGTATGTATACTCCATCCTCTCACTCCACCTTCCTTACCAACAAATACCAGTTATTTTCTAAAGGCAAATAGCCGTAATCATAACAAAAAGTATAAATACTGCCTTTTTGAGTTACAAATTGATGGGTATGATAAGTAAAATTAAACCCTTCT
>JALONS010000119.1 GCA_025454855.1 Arcicella sp. | reverse complement strand
AATAAGTCACGCACACGAGCAGCACCAACGCCCACAAACATTTCCACAAAGTCTGAACCTGATAAAGAGAAGAAAGGTACACCAGCCTCACCTGCTACGGCTTTTGCCAAAAGTGTTTTACCCGTACCTGGAGGTCCTACTAATAAAGCACCTTTTGGAATTTTACCGCCTAAATCAGTAAATTTCTTTGGATTCTTTAAAAATTCGACAATTTCTTGGATTTCCTCTTTGGCTTCGTCCAAACCTGCTACATCGTTGAACGTTATTTTTACTTTAGCCTCACCGTCAAATAACGTGGCTCTTGAACGACCAATATTAAAAATTTGTCCGCCTGGTCCGCCAGCTCCGCCCATTCTGAAGAACATAAAGTAGATGGCTACGAAGAACAAAATGAAAAATCCAGGTCCCATCAAGAACTCCAAAATACCATAGCGTTCTTCAACGGTAGCGTGTACTCTTTCGGGGCGTGGAATATCCTTCTGTAAATCATTAAGTTCAGCTACAAAAGAATCACTCGACGCAATTTCTTTTTCAAACTGAGGTCCCGCATTCTGATTTACCACCGCATTGGGTTGTTCGCTCAACTCGGCTTTATATTTGTCCAAAAACTCTTTTTTCAAGGTAATTTCTACTAAATCTTTACCCTTTAGGATAGTGATTTTAGCAATTTCCTTGTTCAGAATCATTTGTTCGTATTGAGCTTGGTCAATTTGTTTCAATACACGGGTCTTACTCAGAAAGTAAATACTTATCAGAGCAATAATCAAACCTATTACCAACCAGCCTTGAAACCCGTTTCCTGCCGAATTTGGACGGCGTTTGGGGAAGCCCTGTGGTTTGTTATCTTCACTATTATTTTCTGCCATTTTTGTATAATTATTATTTTTGAGGTGTTAGGTTAGCAAAATGTGTTAATCTGAAAAAGTTGATTTGAAAATTATTACTACAATAGAACTTCTTGTCTTCAACATAAGTTTTGAATTTTCAAATTTACCTATCTTAAATCTTCACACGATGATATTTGCCTCAAACGGTATTCTTTAAAAACGTACTGATTAATAATTTTGTTTCTTACTCTTTTTATTCGTGAGGAATGGTAAGATAGACTTTTGAGTGGAAAATATCTATGTAAAAGCGATGGAAGGAGAATATTCAAATCTGTACAAAATGTTAATAATACCATTTGGGGAACAAATTAAAAATCAACGCCATTTACTTTTACCTCATAGCTTCTCAGTCCTCAATGTAAGTAAATTCAGCATCTCCCCAAAGTTCTTCTAATTTATAAAAATCTCTGCGGTCTTTTTTGAAAACGTGAACAATTACATCGTAGTAATCTACCAAAATCCATTCACGATTAGCTTTTCCTTCCATACTACGGGGATTACTGTGGGTAACTTCCCATACTTCCTTATCTACCGAATCTGCGATGGCATCAATCTGAGTATCCGAAGTACCCGAACATACCACAAAAAAATCAGTAAAAGCATTTTTTACATTTCTCATGTCCATTACCACGATATTCAATGCTTTTTTCTCTTGCATTCCTTTCACCACCAACTGGCTAAGTTCTTCTGAACTAATATTTTTCTTTACTTTTGTTTCTGTCATTTATACTTAAATTGTTGAAGTATTATTTGTTGAATGTATAAAAGTTACCCAAATCAACAAGTCTTAATTTTACTTTTTTAAAATAGAGCGTTTAAACCTTAAAATTACAAAATAACCTTGTACAAAATTCAACCCAATACATTATTTACTGGCAAATCGCTGAAATATCTGTCAAACTGTCATTCAACTAACGATATTGCTGCTCAAATGATTCAGTCGGAGCAACAGGTTTTTGAGGGAACGGTCATAATTACCGACCACCAAACTGCTGGACGTGGTCAGCGTGGCAATACATGGGAAGCCCACATTGGCGAAAATTTGACTTTTTCCGTGATTTTCAAACCTAATTTTTTAAAGGCTCACGAGCAATTTCAGCTAAATGTAGCCGTCTCGTTGGGCGTTTTAGATTTCTTAACGGAATACGTTGATGAAAATCTAACGGTAAAATGGTCGAATGATATTTACTACGAAAATCAAAAAATGGGAGGAATTCTCATCGAAAATACTTTACAAGGCTACCACATTGGTTATTCTGTGGTGGGAATTGGATTGAACGTCAATCAAATAGCGTTTAGTCATCCACAAGCTACTTCACTTCGTAATATTACACAAAATCCACTGAAATACGATTTATCTGAATTATTGGCAAAACTTCTGGAACATTTAGAAAAAAACTACTTAGCTATTCAGCAAGGGAAGTATGAGTCTTTGAAAATCAGATATTTATCCAATTTGTACCGCTATCAAGAATATCATTATTTTCGTAAAAATGGGCAGTTATTTACGGGGCAAATTGTAGGTATTGATGAAACAGGAAAATTAGCCATTGAGACCGACGGTATAATCCTCTATTTTGATTTTAAAGAAGTGGAGTTTGTCATATAGTTTTCAGAAAAGAAAAACGCCAGTGATAAGCTGGCGTAGTGAGTGAAATGGTAACTCAGGGTTTCTTAAAAGCGTGGGAAGCAAACGAATCAAAACTTTGAAAAAAAACGTATCCGAGCATCAACACTAAAGCACTAATGAGCAGGACACGAAGCATCGCTTGTAACTTCATGATTGTGTGTTTTTATGGTTAGGAATGAAAAAAGAAAATATTGAACTTTTTTCAGAACAAATATAACTACAATACGTAAAATTTAATAACTTATTGTAAAATTTATATCATTGTATAAAACCACGTCAATCATGATTAAAGAACTGAAGACCCTCGTAGAAAATTTCTATCATTGGGAAACCCACACACCCGATAATATTTATCTGAGCCAACCTTTGGGTGATGAATATAAAAATTTTACTTTCTCTGAAACGGGCAACGAAGCCCGCCGCATGGCTGCAGCATTGAAAGCCATGAATTTTCCCGAAAAGAGTCACATCGGAATTGTATCAAAAAACTGTGCCCATTGGATTATTTCAGATTTAGCCATTTCGATGGCAGGACATATTTCTGTGCCGTTTTATCCCACACTCAACGCTGAACAAATTAATCAAGTTTTGGTGCATTCTGAATGTAAAGTGCTATTTGTGGGGAAGTTGGATAGTTGGAAAGGTATGAAAGATGGTATTCCTGAAAGTGTGAAATGTATCGCTTACCCCGCTTTTTATGACGGCTGCCCAAGTACTGAAATGGAAGAATGGTACGATTTGATAAAAAATCATGAACCATTGAGTACTAATGTAAAACCTCATTCTGAAGATATTGCCACCATTATTTATACTTCGGGTACTACGGGTGTGCCTAAAGGCGTGATGCTTACCAATGGGGCAATTGTGGAGGCTATCACGCATACCCGACATGAAGTAGCTTTGGATACACCCAACGCTCGTTTCTTCTCTTACCTTCCACTTTGTCATATTGCAGAACGAAATATCGTGGAGTCGGCAAGTATGGCTACAGGAGGCACGGTGTTTTTTGCGGATACTTTAGATACTTTTCAGAAAAATTTGCAAGCGGCAATGCCCACGCATTTTTTGGCAGTTCCCCGCATCTGGACAAAGTTTCAGTTGGGCATTCTCTCCAAAATGCCCCAAAGTCGTTTAGATGTTTTACTAAAAATTCCTTTTGTGAAAGCCTTAATAAAAGGGAAAATTCAAAAAGGATTAGGTTTGGCGGAGGCGAAGGTAATTTTGACGGGAGCAGCTCCTATGCCTGCCAGTTTATTGGATTGGTACAAAAAGTTGGGGATTACCATTAGAGAAGCCTACGGAATGTCAGAAAATGTAGGAGCTCATACCATGATGCCCGTTGATGCCGTAAAAAGTGATACAGTTGGTAAACCGTATAACAAAGTAGAAACTCGCATCGACCCCGATACGGGTGAAATCCAGATGAAAGCTCCTTGGAATACGATTGGTTATTACAAAGAACCCATCTTAACCGAAAGTTTATTGAAAAATGGTTGGTTATGTACTGGAGACATGGGTGAAATAGATTCAGAAGGATATTTGAAAATTACGGGGCGAGTAAAAGATATGTTCAAATCTGCTAAGGGTGAATACATCGTGCCTGCTCCCATTGAAAATATGTTAGCGGTTAATCCGATGATTGAGCAAGTTTGTGTGGCAGGTGCAGGTTTACCTCAACCAGTAGCTTTGGTGGTACTTTCGGAGATTGGTAAAAGTATTCCGAGGGATGTATTGGTAGAGGGCTTAGAACAAACCATCAAACAAGTGAATGGTAACTTCAAAACCTACGAAGCCCTCAAAAAAGTAATTGTGGTAAAAGATGCGTGGACGGTTGAAAATAATTTATTAACTCCCACGATGAAAATTAAGCGAAATGTAGTGGAGGCACTCTATAAATCAAAAATGGAGACTTGGATAGACTTAGATGAAACCGTAATTTTTGAATGAAAATTTAAAAAGGTTATGTAAAAAGCCGAATGTGATTTATGCCAGATAATATTCTGAAATTGACTTTTTAAAATTGAGTTGAAGGTTTCAATGTACAAACCTTCAACTCATCAACTTTCAACTTCTATACAACCCCTGCGAAAATTCTATCAATGTCCACCACCGCTCATCATTACTTCTTGGTTTTCACCAATTTTCCCAGATTTCATCAGCATCGTTGCTCCTGCGGCAATTAATAAGAGTACACCCGCAAAAGTAATGGCTTTGCTGGGGTCATTGTCCAAAAAGTTTTTAAGAATATACCCAAATGTAAGGGTTTGAATCAGCATCGGAATCACAATCATCATGTTGATAATACCCATATAAACGCCGTAACGCTCTTTCGGAATGGATGATACTACCATCAAATACGGAATCCCCATCATACTTGCCCAACCAATTCCAAAACCTGTAATGGCAGGAAATAACAAATATTTATTCTCAATGGTAGCAAAAGCCAAGAAACCCAATCCTGCCAAAACCAAACAAGTAGCATGAACCAATTTCGGGGAATATTTTTTGGCAAAATACACTAAGCTGAAGGCTACCAAAAACATCACGATATTGTACCAACCGTTTACAAGCCCAGTCCAGCCTACGGCTTCATTATACACGGGATTATCTTGATAGTCGGTTGTTTTCCAAACGGATTGGGCTATACTTTTAGAAGAATTTTGCCAGTAGCAAAACAGAGCATACCACTGAAATAAATATACCAAAGCTAATTGCCACATTACTTTGGGCATATCTTTGATGGCTTTTGAAATATCAATGAAAGGCGAAAATATATTGAGCGGTGAGGCTTTCATTTCGGCTAATTCTTCTTCGGTGGGAGGGATTTCGGCAGTAGTTTTCATGCTCCACCAAACAGAACCGATAGAGCAAACGGCTCCTAAGAAAAACGAAGCGTACACCCACGTAGGTAAAGCCCCCGTTTTACCCAGAAAAATCATAGGGAAAATAAATAGAGAAAGATTGACCAAAGTTTGTCCCAAACCTGTAAAAAAACTCTGAGCTTGAAAACCAGTGGGCTGCTGTGAAGCATCTAATTTATCCGCAATAAAGGCTCTGTATGGCTCCATGGCGGTATTGTTACCAACATCCAAAATCCAGAGTAATCCAGCCGCCATCCACAAGGCACTACTAAATGGATAAACCAACAAAGCCAGACTGCACATTAAAGCACCGATAAAAAAGTAGGGTTTTCTACGCCCAAAACGTGGCGACCACGTTTTATCAGACATTGCTCCGATGATAGGTTGTATCAAAAGACCAGTCATGGGTCCTGCCAGATTCAATAAGGGAATTTCGTCGGGGCTTGCACCCAAGAAGTCATAAATAGGGTTAACGGCACTTTGTTGAAGACCAAAACTATACTGAATGCCAAAAAAACCAACATTCATATTAATAATCTGCGAAAAAGTTAAGCGGGGTTTTGTCATTAGTTTTGTATTATAAAAATGGATATGTTACAATATTACTCAAAATATTGACTTTTATGAAGATTTATTGGCATTTTTCTCGTTTAAGATAATAACATGAATAACGCTGCTTGGTGGCTGATTTACCCGATTGTTGAAGTCAGTGATAATCTGTAAAATAAAAAACAAGTCTTTCCTTTACTTGCCTAAATGCTAATTCCCTAACTTTGAGGTATGCTACTTTTCACTCTTCTTTTTTCATTTTTTACTCACCACCATCAGTACGCCCATACTGATAGTACTTTACTGATTAAACAAATTAATATTTCGGGTAATCATAAAACGAATGAAAAAATCATTTTGCGAGAATTAGACTTTGTGGCGGGTGATTCCATTAAGCAAAAAGATATTGAGAAAAAATTAGACCTTACTCAACGCAAATTAGTGAATACCAATTTATTTATTTCGGTAGAGGTTAAAAGTGAACAAGTTGCTGAAAAACAAATTGTTATCAACATAAAACTGTTAGAACAATGGTACATTTTGGGTTATCCAATATTCCAAATTGTGGATAGAAATTATGCTGAATGGTGGCAAAGAGGAGCAAGTCTCAGCAGAACCACCTACGGAGTAAATCTACTGCATAATAATTTTAGGGGACGTGCCGAAAAGATAAACTTACGGTTAGAAACAGGTTTTACCCAACGAGTTGACATAGCGTATCAAATTCCTTATATTGATAAAGCTCAAAAGACAGGAATAGGCTTTAGTGTCTCGTACATTACCAATAAAAATATTGCTTTCAAAAGTCTCAACGACACACTATTCTTCTATAAAAGCGAGACCAAAATGATGCGTAAACGCTTTACAGCGGCAATGTACCTACGAAAAAGGTATGGTTTTTACGATACGCATACCTTAGAACTACGATATAGCAATAACAGCATTGACGATACCATCGCCCGCTTGAATCCATCCTATTTTTTGGATGGTCGTACTGCTCAAAAATATGCTCAATTGAGCTATTACTTCAATTATGATTTCAGGGATAATGTAGCGTATCCCTTGCGGGGAAGGCGTTATGAGTTTTTTATCAATAAATTAGGCTTACTCCCTTCAGACGACATTAATCAATTAGATATTACGGGGGCTTATTCTTGGTACAAACCGCTCACGAAGAAATTATTTTATGGTGTGAACCTCAAAGCTAAAATCTCATTTCCCGAACGTCAGCCCTTTTTCAATACTCGGGGTTTAGGTTACTTTGGCGATTTAGTGCGTGGGTACGAACTCTATGTGGTGGATGGAAGTAGTTATTTTTTAGCAAGAAATAATCTGCGGTACCAGCTATTAAACAGTAAGATTCATCTTAAATTTTTGAAGATAAAACAATTTAACACCATTCCAATTGGTATTTATCCCAACGTTTTCATGGATTATGGATATGTGAAGAATAACTATACTGTTGAGAATAATAGCCGTTTAGCCAATCGGTCTATTTACGGTGGAGGTTTCGGGCTTGACTTGGTTACTTACTACAATTTAGTAGTCCGTTTTAGTTACGTAATGAACGACCGCCAAGAAAGGAATTTTGTATTTAATATTGGAAGAGAATTTTGATTTCTTTGACCCATATAAAAGACAAAAGGGAACGTTAAAAACATCCCCCTGTGCAAATTAATAGTTCTACACCTATTATCTTAAATATCTTTATTGGCTGGTTTTAAAAACATGGGGCAACAGAGGTTGCCCCTGTTTCCTAAATACCTAACCACTAATTTCTTTTGTAAATTACTGTTATTTGACGTTGCAATTTAGTTAAAAAACTTCTGAACTTCCTAAGTAATTCTTAGTTTTTTCTAAAAAAGCCTTCTTTTTTCTCCTCGAAACTGTAATCTTCTTACCGTCTCTCAACTGAACAAACATTTCCTCTTTAACGTCAAATTGTGTTAAGTAGTTCAAATTAATTGCGAATGACTTATGCACTCTTACAAACAATTCCGCATCTAATTTAGCTAAAAAATCTTTCATTGTACGTGAAACGAGCAATTTTTTTCCATTATTGAAGTAAAACATGGTATAATTGCTGATTGCTTCGAGGTGACTAATGTCTTTCCAAGCTACTGTAATCGTTTTCTTGCAAGAAATGGGTAATGAAATACAGGCTTCTTTTAATAAACGAGTATCCGCTCCGAAATGATTAAAATCTCTTTTGAAATTAGGGACTACAAAAGGAGTTACGTTTGTTAATGTTGTTACCATGATAGTTTTCAGTTTAGTTCCATAAATAAATAATATCTATCAGGTGGTTAGTAAGTGATGCAAAGTTGGAGTGTTTATTCTTACTAATCAATCACATGATGATATGATATTTCTAAACAATATTCTCATGGATTGCCTTCGCTACTGCTTCGGTTTGTGAATGAACGTGCAACTTGTCATATATCTTTTTGATGTGCGAACGCACCGTATCCATACTAATACTACATTTGTCCGCTATCATCTTATAACTATTTCCTTTTACTAATAAATTCAGGATTTCGGTTTCTCTTTCGGTCAATTTATACGATACATTATCAGCGGTTCTTTGTTGTGGAGGCAACATTTGCAAGACTTTTCGAGCTACGCTTGATGTCATGGGTGCTCCACCGTGATACGCATCATTAATGGCTTCTAAGAGCCTCACAGGAGGTGTTCTTTTTAGTAGATAACCTACTGCCCCTGAACAGATTGCCTCAAAAATATTCTCATTGTCTTCAAAAACTGTAAACATCAATACATTTACTTCAGGAGCAATTTTTTTGATAGTTTTTAAGCCTTTGATACCATTGGCAACGGGCATATCAATATCCATTAATACTACATCAGGATGTAACTCTTCCATTTGTTCTGCCACCCGCTCACAATTCACAAATGCACCGATTAATTCAAATCCCATAGAACCACGTAATAATACTGAAAGGCTTTCTCGTAAGTCAGGATTATCTTCATATACTACTATTCTGATTGCTGTAGGATTCATCTGATGAAATAAGGTCTTTTTGTTATTCTTGTACAATATTACAATAATTAATTATCTAACGGTATCACATGATTGGGTGATATTAGATGATTTTTAGCAGAAAATTACGTATATTATTTTCGTACCTTTGTGAAATATAACCATTTAAAATCTTTAATCCGTGAAAAAATATTACGCTTACTTTTGTTTTTTATTGTTGGGTAGTCTGTTATTGGCTTGTCAGGATAAGTCACAATCTTCAGAAAAAGAAACCACTCAACTACCTGACTCTACGCATACTCAATCATCTTTGGATAGTTACAGTCCCATTTTCAAAGCCATTTTGCAGTCAGGAGCGGGCATGGTAAGAGGTGTAAGTATTGGTGACGATGTCAATACCATCAAAGAAACGGCTGTCCTTGCCGAAACACAGCCCGAAAATGGCAAAGGATTTACGGAATATTTTGATGATACCGACCTGAATTTTGCGGATATTGCCTATTTGAAAGATAGTGAAGAGAAAGTGGCAGCAATCTCAGTAGATGTTTATGTAGAAAGACAAACGGCTGTGGATAGTTTAATGAATGAGTTCAGAACTTATTTCGATAAAAAATATGGACAGGGGAAAGGAATTTCGAAAATGAGTACATGGAAATTGCCAGATGGACAAAATCAATTGATTCTTCAGAATGTCAGTACTGCTAAAGACCCCGGTTTGAAAATAGTTTTTGCTAAAAGTGGAGATAAATTATTGCAATAGGGTTAGATAATAACCATCAATTATGCTTTCTTTCAAATTCATGCAACCCAACATCATCTTACTGACCGACAGTTATAAACTCAGTCATTATAAACAATATCCTGCGGGAACAAGCCAAATTTATAGTTATTTCGAGAGCCGAGGGGGGGAATTTGAAGGTGTTACATTCTTTGGTTTACAGTATTTACTAAAAGAATATTTGGCAGGGCAAGTAGTGACTCAAGAAAAAATAGACCGTGCTGCCAAAGTTTACGCTTCCCATTTTGGCAATGAAACACTATTCAATAAAACTGGTTGGGAGTATATTTTACATACCCATAACGGACACCTCCCCATCCGTATAAAAGCTGTAGCAGAAGGCAAAGTTGTACCCACTCACAATGTAATGCTGACCATTGAAAACACTGACCCAGCGTGTTTTTGGCTTACTAATTTCTTGGAAACACTCTTACTGCAATTATGGTATCCGTGTACAGTGGCAACCATTAGCAGAGAAGTTAAGGCTCTGATTACAAAATATTTGGCAGAAACTGGCGACCCCAGTACGATTGATTTTAAGCTACACGATTTTGGTTTCAGAGGGGTTAGTAGTGTACAAAGTGCAGGTATTGGCGGAGCGGCTCATTTGGTCAATTTTATGGGAACAGATACCGTAGCTGCTCTTACTTTCATTCAGGAATATTACACGCCCGATGGTATGTTTGGGTTTAGTATTCCTGCGGCAGAACACAGTACAATTACCAGTTGGGGACGTGATAATGAAACCGAAGCCTACCAAAATATGCTTCAACAATACCCCGAAGGATTAGTAGCCGTAGTGAGCGATAGTTACGATATTTACAACGCCTGTGAAAAAATTTGGGGGGAAGTACTCAAAGACAACATTCTGCAACGAAATGGAACGTTGGTAGTACGTCCTGATAGTGGCGAACCGAAAGACGTAGTACTGAAATGTACACAGATTTTAGGAGAAAAAATTGGATACAGTATCAACGATAAGGGGTATAAAGTATTAAACCCCAAAATCAGAATTATTCAAGGAGATGGCGTGAATTACGAAAGTATCGGCGAGATATTAGAACACCTCAAGAAAAATGGCTGGAGTGCTGATAATGTGGCGTTTGGCATGGGTGGAGCATTACTACAAAAAGTACATCGTGATACGCAAAAGTTTGCTTTTAAATGTAGTTGTGCTACTGTAAATGGGGAAGACCGTGACGTATATAAAGACCCCGCCACCGACCACGGCAAAAAGAGTAAAAGAGGTCGGTTGAAATTGGTGAAAGAAAACGGAACATACATCACCAAAGCACTCCACGAAGAAGGAGAAGATATTTTACAAACCGTTTTTGAGAATGGAAAAATTTTGAGTGAGATTGATTTTCAGACAGTTAAAGATAATAGTTTGAATTTATAGGTACTATAAATGTTGCCATCTTATCGTAGGGGCGTATCGCATACGCCCACATTCTAATAATTTATTTCAAGTAATCATTTATAAAACTAACAAATAGACCACAGATTTGATAGATTGAACAAATGTTTACCCATAATGGAATTATGATTTTTGAATTTTACCCAATGGGGTTTTTGGATAGTCTAACTTTCTCATGCGACAAATGATGAGCCATTTTGTAATTAAATGACGTGTAGTGGGTTATTACCTCTATATCACATTACATTTTTCTCTCAAAACACCATAGAATAAAAAAACTGAGCCAAAAACAACAAAATAACCTATATTTACACCCTTACCGCTTCATGTTGTAAATAATCAACTTAACTTAATCTTTTGATATAATGATATTTTTGGGTCGTGGTGCCTTATCTGACGAAGCTATTTTAAAAGGAATAATCGGTGATGGAATTCTGCAAAGAACCACCGAAAATAAATTATACGAGCAGTTTTTCTACTTCATTAAAGATGCCACCTTCAAGCATCAATTGTCGGAAGACGAAGCCGCAAGTCTTTATACCGACACCATCATAGCCTTCATTGAAAACGTTAAAAACAAGCGTTTTGAGGGAAAATCTGCTATTAAAACGTATCTCTATCAAATTTTTTCCAATAAATGTGTTGACTTTATTCGTAAGACTACGACTAACAAAATGAGCGTGCATGAAGCACAACCAATCCAAGATTGGATTCTTTCATTGAAAAATGTCAGCAAATGGTTTTGGCTTGGGGCGAAGGTTTTACTGATAACCAGATTGCTCAAGAATTAGGTTATCAGTCTGCCAACGTGGCTAAAGTGAGTCGCTTGCGATGTTTAGATAAATTAAGAGAACTTTATAAGTATTAGGTATTATGCATTAAGTCCTAAGTAAACAATACAGTTCAATTTATCTTAGTACTTAAGTATTCAGCATAAATTATTTACGATTAATCCGAGTGGTTCGCCACTGCGATTAAGATTTACGAATAAGTTATTGATAATCATATAAAAATGTTAGAACAAATTGAAAAATATTTTGATAACGAACTAAGCCTTTCCGAACGACAAGACTTTGAAAATCAGCTTTCTACCAATCCAGCATTAGCCCGAAGTGTAGCTTTTTATTTGAATACCAAAAAAGCAGCCCAGCAATTAGCACAACAAACACGCAGGGCTGAATTTGAAGAACTCAGAGAAAGTTTATCTAAAAATGTAGTGGGTAGGAAGGTAAACGTATCTACTTGGGTTACGGGCATCGCTGCTTCTGTAATGTTGGTGGTTGGTATTTGGTGGTTTACTCAGATTTCAACTCCGAGGGCAGAAGAATTTGCTAACCATTATATTCAACAAAATTTCGAGACTTTACCCGTAAAAATGGATGCCCAAACAGACAGTTTACAGATGGGTTTGAAGTTATTTAATGACCAAAAATTG
>JALONS010000118.1 GCA_025454855.1 Arcicella sp. | reverse complement strand
ATGGGCCTATCTATCGTGAATAGTACGACAACTATCGTGAATAGTACGAAATAACTATAATTATCTATCGTGAATAGTACGAATATCTATCGTGAATAGTACGAACTATCGCATATAGTACGAAAGTGTGATAATTACTTGTAAAATGTCATTTAAAAGTGCTATAAATAGGTACTTTTTACAATTATCTATCGTGAATAGTACGAATAATAAATTATAACTATCTGATTATAAGTATTTTAATTTTTTTGTAATAATATCAAAATCTATCGTATATAAATATTAATAAGATATATCTATTGTATTTTTATATACGATAGATATATTTGTAGAAAGTATCTAATATTATGTTATCATGCCACGTAAAAGAAAAACCGTACCTATTGTTGATTCTGATATTAAACTTATCAGAAAAGCAAACGAATTTGTAGAAGCGAGGTACAAATTTGATATATGGGAAACAAGAGTGTTTGCCTACATGCTTACGCTCATAAAACCCAATGATATTGATTTTACAGGCTATAAAATCAATGTAGGTGATATTGTGAGAGAATTTTCACTAAATAATAGCGGAAAAATTTATGAAGAACTTAAAAAAGCAAGTGAAAAATTACTTTCAAAAAAGGTTCAGATTGAAAGAGTAACCAATGAAGGTATAACCGAGATTCTTGATACTTACTTAGTTATCTCAACAGCAAGACCAAAAGAAAGTACAGAAAGTTATATAAAGCTAAGTTTTCACCCCGATTTAAAACCGTTTTTGCTTGAACTAAAAAAGAGATACTTAGTATATGATATTAGAAATATTCTAAGCCTTTCAAGTGTATATTCTATAAGATTATTTGAATTATTAAAGCAATACCAAAAGATAGGAAAAAGAAAATTTAGAGTAGATGAATTAAAAATGCTTCTTTCAATAGAGCCTAACGAATATCAACTTTATGGACACTTCAAAGAAGTTATCAAAAGAGCAGAAAAGGAACTAAACGACTTTACAGACATATATTTTACATTTGAGGAAGAAATCGTAAAGAAAAAAGTTATTTCGATAATATTTTATATCTATGAAAACCCTAAAAATCAACGAATAAAGCCAAAATTAGAAATTGAAACAACAGCAAAAGAACAAGAATCTAATAGTGCCGACATTGAACGCATTTATGCAATAGTTAAAAAATATGTTTCTAAGTCAAAAGTTAAAAAGTGGATTGAAGAACTACCTATTGAGCAAATTGAAAAAGGAATAAATTATACCATTAATTACATACAGGCAGGAAATAAACTAAAAAATATAGGTGGAATGCTTAACTCAATGGTATATACTCCAAACCTTTTTGATAAGTTCCAAGAAGAAAAGCAAGAGCAACAAAAAAAGGTAGTTAAGAAAGAGCAGGAGCAAAAGCAACGAGAACAGGAAAAACAGAAAGAAGCAGAAACCAAGAGAATAAAACAGGAGTACGAGCAAACAAAAGCAAAGACCATCAAAGAACTATTTGAATCACAGCCAAGTTTAGCAAAAGAATTTTTACAAGAATTACGCACGCTGAGAGTATCCGAAAAACCAAATTTCTTTATTGAACTTGCACATGACAATTATAAAACTAACATCGAAGGCATCCAAGCCGACAGCACAGAAGAAGTATTATATAACTACGAATTAGGTGGCAGTTTCGGTGCATTTCTCATTGATTGGATTGAAAATAAGTTTCCGCAGTATAAAGACATGAAACAACAATTTGAGGAGCAAATGAAACAGCGATGAGAGCAGTTAGGAGATATACAAAAATGACAGGCATTTATGGAAAAAGCAAGAAGGGATATAGCAGAATCACAGAAAGCCAAAGAATTTTTGAAACAACAATGATTATAGATTAAGTAATTACTTAATTAAGTATTTAAGTAAATAAGTATGAATCCTAAAATCAATATAGCAGATTATCAACTAAAACCAATCACAGACGAAGTAAGTTATCGAGAGGGTTTAGCGATTATAGGAAACTTGATAGACCATAAACTAACAAAAGAAGAAGGATATTTTTTTGAAGCGGTCAGTATTTTAGTGCATGAGTACGAGCAAAAACACTATCCAATAGATGCACTTACATTTGATGAAACAGTAAGACACTATATAGATGAAGGCATATTAACTGATAGAGATTTAAAGCATTGTTTTGGTAGTAAAGAAAAGGCTTTTGAGGTACTTGAAAAGAAAAGATATTTAACTACTCATATGATAAGAAAATTAGTTAAAGTACGCTATACTCATTTTTCAGCAAGTGAAATTATAAAGTTTATAACATCTTATTAAGTAAATAAGTATTTAAGTGATTACTTATTTACTTATAAATTTACTTCATTTGCCAAGGCTGATAAATCTATATTTGCAGTAATTATAATTTTTTCAGTTTCAAATCTTGTTATTTCAGTACGTTCAAACATCGTTTTAAGTCTGACTTTGCGAGTATTTTTACTTTTATAGTTCATCGCTATTTACATCTGTTTTTTTAAGAATAGCTTTAAAAAGACCGTTTGGAATATCTTTGTTTCCATGCACAGGGATAGGCATTGTTTGCTTTCTTTCGGGATGATACATAATATGATGACTACCGCTAACCCTTTTTAATATCCATCCTTTTGATTCTAAAACTTTGATTAAGTTTTTGGGAGATTGATTCATAATAAATTAAGCAGTAACAAAATTAGAAGCAGAGCGAGAAAACAAAGGAGTAGGAACATTGATTGAATATTCGACAACATTTGAATCGTCTGGTATTTGTAAACCTTCTTCTTCCATGACAAGCAAAACGCCCTCTAATGCTTCTTGAATATTTTGCATAGCTTCTTCAATCGTAGAACCATAAGAAACACAATGCTTTAATGTAGGAATATCAGCAACATATATTCCATCTTCGTCTTTGCTGATAACTACTCTATAAGTTCGATTATTCATAATAATAGTATAATTTTCGCTAAATTACTACTAAAATACAAAAACAATACCTTATTTCAAGTATTAAAACAATGAAATTATTTTTTTGGTTTGATTTACTTAAATAAGTAATTACTTAATTAAGTAAATTTATTTCGTATTTCAGATTCACATGAGAAGAATTGTATTTTTAAACCTTATTCATTTACTTAAAGAAATCGTAGAAAAGATAGAACACAGTCCAAAACACTACTATGAGTTTCATATTCCGAGAAAAATGAGAAATAAGGAATACCAAAAAGCCGACTTACACCTAATTCAAAGAATAATAAATAAATCTATTGGTATAGATGAATCATATTATATTATTGGTTCTTATGGTAGTAGGTTTGATATGAGTAAAAACGGAGATATTCTTGCTCTATGCCCAGCTATCGAGAATTATCCAGTATTAAACAAAGCAAACTATTTCAATAAGTTTACTACTATCGAACCCCAAATTATTTGGTACAACTACGAACTATATTTAGCAAATGTAGAAAGAAAGAGGGTTATTCGAGAAAAGAAAAAGTTGAAAAGCAGTTAAAGGACAATTACTTAAATACTTATTTACTTAATTAAGTATTTAAGTATTGATTTTAATAAAAACTTTCGTATTTTTGCTATACGTCAAACTTCACGAGGAGCATTGTAGAGTTTTGACGATACAATTTATATAGCTATATAAGATGAAAAAATACGTTTGTTATTATAGAGTTAGCACAAAAAAGCAGTCAAAAAGCGGTTTAGGCTTAGAAGCACAAAAAGGCATCATACAACATTATGCAATCATTGATAAAGCTGAAATAATAAAAGAATATACCGAAACCCAAAGCGGAAAATATATCGAGAACAGACCGATATTAAAAGAAGCCATTACCTACTGCAAAAAAAATAATTGTACGCTTGTAGTTGCAAAACTCGACAGATTGAGTAGAAATGTAAAAGATGTTTTTACGATACAAGAGCAGTTAGGGGAGCAGTTCAAAAGTTGTGATTTACCAAGTACCGATACACTAACTTTGAGTATATTTGCAGGAATAGCACAGAGGGAAAGAGAGTTAATAAGTATTCGTACTAAATTAGCACTCAGAGCCAAGAAAGACAGAGGGGAGCAATTAGGTATTATCAAAAACCTAACAAACGAAGGCAGAGCATTAGGCACAAGCAGAGCCAAAGAAAATGCACGAAACCACCCAAGCAATAAAATTGCAAGAGAACTCATAAGTAAGTATAGAGCCGAAGGGTACAGCTTCCAAGAGGTAGCCAATAAATTGAATGAAAACGGATTAAAAACAGTTACAGGGAAAGAGTATAAAAAAGGTACGGTTTGGGAATTAACTTTTAAATCTTAATTCATTTACAATGAAATATATCTGCATTATTATAGTTATTTTTCTAACAGCCTGATGTAATAAAATTAATAATAGTCAATCAACTGAGGAGATTTTTCAAAACAGTCAGTATATTTCAAAAAATGAATGTTTTAGAAAATGATGATTTATCAAAAATGGAATCTTTTGATTAAATTGTAACGAAAAAATGGCAATATGAATTATTGAAAATAACCATATTGCCATAGAATGAGAAATTTGTTGCAAATAAATTACTTAGGATATAGTGCCAAAAATGCTTTTATATCACAACTGGTGAAAGTATTACACGAGTTTGGCGGCAGATAACGACCCATAAGCGAATTAGCATCGGTAGAGTTATCACAAGTAAAATTATTTGTATAAAGTTGAGTTCCATCGTAGGTATCTGTATGATTAAGACCAATATTATGACCAAATTCATGAGTTATTGTATAAACCATTGAACAATAGGCGGACATATTTACAAACCTTCTATTAAGTCTAACCCTACTACCTGCGTTTCCATTCCCCGTTGGAAGCTCCCCCTGAGCAATTGCTTTATCATTGCCTAAGTCGGCATAAAATACATTGATTCCATTAGAAACAGACTGATTCGATGCTGTAATATAAAATTTAACTCCTCCATTTAATCTATTCCATTGGTTTATAGCATCTGTTACGGCTTTTCTCCAAGTCGAATTAACTTCTGGATAAATACTAACGGGGATATTTTTTGTCTTAGTTACCAAATTAAACCACTTTCTGTGGCGTAGGTTCTTATTTGACAAGTCTTCCTTCTTAAAAGTAGTCCAAAAATCATTTTTAGAAATAAGCATATCATCCTCAATGATGAAAAAATCTTGTTCCTCTTTAATATCATCAGGAGAAAATGATAAAATATTAGTTAAATAAGACTTTATTAATTCATCATTCGTCTTATTATTAATTGACATAGATGATGTATTTTGAGGAGTAATTACATTTTTACTTTCATCTATTTTTGAACAAGCTACCGCAAGCATCAATAGTGATGCGATTGAAAATAATTTCATTTTTTTCATTTTTGTAAATTTTGAATTTTGATTTTATTAGATAATACAAACACACAAGCACCTTGCAAATGCAAGTACCGAGAGCATACGTTTAAATAAATCAAGTGTTACAGAATGAAAAACTTACATGAGAGAGTAACCAAAGGGATATGCAAGCACACCCTTTGGTTTTGATTTTTTCAAGAAGTTTTTTTATATTAAGTTTATTTATAAATACCCTACTCTAAGGGTAGCACTAACAAATACCTACTGTTGTTCAGCATTTGGTACTATACGTCTTTTTTTTGCTTCGGTCGGTTTCCCCCTTTTTAAGATTTTAAGATTAAAAGATAAAAAAAAGCCCTAATAACTTTTGAATTATCAGGGCAAGGTTTTGAGTATGTGTAGGCCTATATCGTATCGCCCTTTTTGATACAATATGAGTAATAAGTATAACCGTAAATATGATAACTATCTGACAGACTCATACAGAGTGATTTTTGTCCTTTCTAAATCGTGGTACTTTACTTTATGAAATCAAATTTATAAATAAATAACTTTTTATCCAAAGAAATATGACAAAAATTAGACTTTATTTACAAAATATATCATAAAGCATTGATAATCAGTACAAAAAATAACCCACCTCAAAAACCGAAGCGGGTATTTATATATAAACTTAATATAAAAAACAAAACAGAAAACTGTTTGGAGTATATAATAAGACTATAAAACTCCAATTCAAACAAGTTCAGCTTGACAGTTAAGAGAAAAATCAATGTCCCCAAAAAGCAAAGTTCCCGTGTGGGAACCAAAATTGAGGGTACAAATATAGAAGATTTTATACTAAAAAAACTAACAATTACCAGTATTAGTAATAAAATTTGAATCTAAATTAGATTAAAATTTTGATTTATCCAAACAAATAGCACAAATTTTTATTCAAAAGAGTATTTTAATATTACTTAAATACTTATTTACTTAAATACTTATTGATTTCCATGTTCTTTTCTGTATCTTGCAGTCAGTTTTATTTATTCTGATAGCATGATTATTTCAGTAACAAGTCTTAAAGGTGGTGTTGGTAAATCTACCATTACGCAAAACTTAGCAGTTTGTTTTGCTCAAAGTGGTTATAAAGTTTGTATTGCAGATGCAGATACAAACCAGTCCGCTTTGCGTTGGTCGTCATTGAGAGATGAAACATTACCGCCTATTCCTGCATTTGGAACGCCTGAAAAAACGCTATCCGCCAATATCAAACAGCTTGCCAAAGATTATGAGATTGTACTCATTGATGGAACGCCTACACTCGACAAAATCACATCTAAAATTATTGTTTTAGCAGATTTATTATTGATTCCTATTTTGCCCTCTGGTCTTGATATTTGGGCGACAGAACAATTTTTGCAACGCTACGAAGATGCCCAAATTGAGAAAGAAAATCCAATCCCGGCAAGATTCATTTTAAACAGATACAAACCCAATACAAACATGAGTAAAGAGGTTAAAGAAGTATTACAAGAAACCTCAATACAAGTGTGTGAAAGTACCTTGAAAGATAGAACCGCCTATGCCGAAGCTGTTATCAAAGGATTAGGAGTATATGAGTATAAAGACGAAAAAGCCAAAACAGAATTTGTGCAGTTATACAATGAAATTTTTAGTATTGTGAAATCGTTGTAGTTATTAAGTAAATAAGTATTTAAGTAAATAAGTATATTTATATCTTTTATCATTACGAACATGGCAGAACCAAAAAAAGGCTTAGGATTGAAAGGTACAACCAATTTAGCAACGCCCGAACTTGCAAAAAAAGAATCGTTAAAATCTACTGTACCCAATGATGAAATCGTAGAAAAAACAGTACAACAGATTCATAATAGTAGTTCAAAAATGGTAAGATTAAGTTTCGATGTTACGCCTGAGATGTACGATAAAATCAAAAGAAAACAACTTGATAAAGGACTAAAAACCACAAGACAATATTTATTAGATTTAGTTGAAACAGATATTGCATAAGTAAATAGGTAATTACTTAATTAAGTATTTGAGTATTAATACTCTTTTGAATTGATTTTAGTGATATAATTAGCTGATAATAAGGCTTTTAATAGTGATTTTTACACCTTTTTACTATCCGCCCCATTTACCCCTAAAATTGCCCTTTATTTCTCGCTGATTTTTGCTATAATTGCAGTTCGTTTTTTGTGATTTCTCCACCCCCTGCACCCCACATGAAGGCAATTTTTAACAAAGCATTTTTTGAGATTAAAAACAGCACCAAGTCTGACGCTATCAAAGTTGGTGGTTTTCGTCTTGCGGATATATGGGACATAGACCCATTGATAAAAATATGGATTGCTCACTTTTACAGAAAAATGAGAAAATTTTGGATTTTTGAGAATTTGGTAAGACGATTTATTATTAAAGATAGATTTATTACGACAGAAGAATTTAGAGCATTACATGATAATAGTGTGTTAAGACCCCTGCACCCCAACACCCCTAATAAATCAAATATATTACAAGATGTTCAAAAGAGATTTCCAATTTTTGAAGTATTAAACATCAAAGACGAGAATCAAAGAATACAATTAGGGATTAACTACCCGAATGAACGCAAGGGATATATTGAACTACTAAGAACCAAGCACCCGACATTGGCACAGCTTTTTTTATCGTGGCATGATTTGAAGTTTGATAAAAAAGAGTTTTTTACACACGCATACGCCATCGGTGGCACAGGTTCGGGAAAGTCTGAATTATTAAAATACATCGTCCGAGAACTCATAAAACACAATGATAGTGCAATTATTGTCATTGACCCTAACGGAGATATGGCAGAGCAAATTTCACAGTTCAAAGAAAATGCTACACCCGAAAGAGCAAACAAGATGATAGTATTTGCCCCAACAGCGTTTAATGGTTACACCCAAGTATTAAATCCTTTTGATGTTGATAGAAATGATAACCGCTTGATTGACATTACCACCCAAGAACTTACAAAAGCGTTTAATATGATTTTCGAGGAACAGGGCGGAGAGTTCACGCTGAATATGAAAGCCTTAGTTGCTCCGACCATCGGAACAGTATTGAGAAAAGAAAATGGCTCAATTCGGGATTGGTTGAGATTTATGAATGATGAAATTAACAGCGATTTAGTAGAATTAGGCTTAAAAAGCCCCAACGAATCATTTAGGCACTTTTTTGAGCATGATTTTAATAGTAGCGATTATAGATTAACCAAAAGAGGAGTTTTAACGAGAATCCAAGAACTTTTGAACTCCGAAACATTCAAAAATATTACAGTTGGAACAAGTACCATAAATCTAAAACAAGCGATTGAAGAAAGAAAGTTAATTGTATTCAACCTATCAAAAGGAAAATTAGGAGTAGCAACATCAAAAGCATTAGGAAGAATCATTATATCCATGATTCAAAGCCTTGCACTTCAAAGAGCAGACCGCCCCGAAGCTAAAAGAACGCCCACGTTTTTAGTAGTAGATGAATTTCAAAATTTCATCAATCCAACCATTGAAGAAATATTAACCGAAAGCAGAAAGTATGCACTGTATCTGACAGTCGCAAACCAAACCGTAGGGCAAAATATGAATACTGCATTTGTCAATTTGTTGCTGAGTAATACCAATATCAAGTTTGTAGGAACCAACGATGCAAAATCATTGAAAAGGTTAGCCGATGAAATAGATGTGCCGATTGATGAAATGAAGAAATTAGAAACAGGCTCATTTTTTACCAAAATCAAAGGCAAGGGAGCAGTAAAAATGCAAGTATCAAAACAACTATTGAAGCATAAAAACAGTATGCCACCCGAACAATGGAAGCAGATGCAAGAACAGCAAAAGAAATACTACACGCCCATCATAAGCACCACAGGAACGCCAACAGCACAACAACAGCCCAAAGAACAAAACACCACCGCAGAGAATGTATTTAAAACTAAATTTGATTTATAATGATTGAATATATACCACCAATACAGGAAAGAATACTACTTGCATTAGCACGTTATAAGTTCCTTACAGTTAGTCAGTTATACGATGCTAACGTAGGAGTATTAAACCGCATTAGAGATGCCTTAGCAATACTGAGAGCAAAGAAGCTAACAGCCAAACAACAATTTGGGGGCATGGGATATGCGTATAAAGGCACAGTTCAAGACATTCATTATCTCACGTCAAAAGGTGCAAAAATACTTTTAGAACATAGCGACTTACAAACTCATGAAATCAAATATCCAAAAAGTACCAATACATTTTTTAGACATGATTATTACCATAGAATTGCTACAATAAACGCTGAAATTGCACTTGAAAAGTGGATGCAATCACACAAAGCAGAAAAATTATTTTGTTGTAATTACACCGACAAGGCAGGAAGCCAAAGAAGCAACAACGAACACGAAAAAGGAACGCTGAGAAGTGAAACAAGATTAACTTTTAGCGATAGTAAATTTATTGAACCTGATATTATTTTCGGATACCGCACCCCACAAAAAAACTATCTGTATTGCTTAGAAATTTACAACGGAAAAGATACCAAAAGAGTAATCGAACAGCTTGTAAAATTAGCACAGGCAACAAGTGAGGGATTAGTGGGAAGTACATTTGGATATGAAGTTGATAATCGTGTATTGTGCAGTTTTGAGCATGAAAGCAATATGAAGGCAGTAATCGAGAGAATCCACAATGAAAACGTATTTAGACAAAAAGGAATTGAAAAGTTTTTTTTCTTCAATCTACATGAATCAATCAAACAGGATTTTGGCAAAAATTGGTTTTCAATCAATAGCGAAATGATAAATTTAGCTGATTTTTAGCAGAATACGAGAAAACGGCATTTGTTACTGAAAGAAATTAAAAATCCGAAGCGTTCACAGGAGCAAATAACCCGAACACCAGCCAGCACTCAAAAAGCGTAGGATTTTTAATTTCTTGAAGGAAGAAAGGACGTTTTCGGGGCATGGAAAGGACGTATAAAAATTATCCTTGATAGTCAGTAGGTGGCATTGGTGGTTCATCTGAATTATTCGCACCGAAAAAATACCAATACACAGCGACCACCGACACGCAAGCACCCCACAGAAACGTATAAAAATGTGAATCAATCCAATCAAGAAAATTATCAATTTTGATTACTGCCACAATAAAGCAGAAACCAATAATTAACGCTATCACAGTACGCACAGGGTCTGAACTATTCCGATGATACATATAAATCAAATTTTGAAAACTCAAACTTACAGTAAAACATGAAAAACAACAACATCAACAAAATAATCTTTGTAGTCGTAATTGTAGCAGTTGGGTTTATCATTGCTCGAAAATTAGACAGCCACACCCAAGACGAGAAAAAGAAGCGAGAGCGTGAAAAAATCGGTTTACCATTACTTGACATCATTTTACAAAAAGAACGCCATGCAAGCCAAATAAAAGAGATTATCAAGACCGCAGGATATGAAAGAGTAAGGCTCAAAGATGGAGTTATGACATTTCAGACAATCCGAGATTCAAACGGAGTATATGACGAATATACGTTTGATTTATTGGGCGTTGGCATCAATTACGATGATGATGAAAACCAAATTATTATTGATTGCGATGATTCAAAATGTATTCAAAAGCGAAATCAAAACTATTCGACAGTTTACAGCACCGACCACCAAGAAAACATAAAATTCAACGCCACCCAAGCAACAGCCGACAGATTCAAAGAATTAGTTGAAGGCTACCAAGACCTAAAAGAAGCTGAACGAAACGCAAAGATTTTACAGTAAAAACTACTTTTATGGTGTCTATATCTATCGCATATAGTACGAAAGTGTGATAATTACTTGTAAAATGTTATTTAAAAGTGCTATAAATAGGTACTTTTTACAATTATCTATCGTGAATAGTACGAAAATAAGATACCAATAGTTTTGTGATAGTTGGATTTTACTATTCCTTACTTTTGTGATAGTTAGTATAAACTACTTATTATCAGTTATTTATAAATAAAAAAAGGTTAATAAAAGTATAAATGATACGGAATAAAAATAGGTTTTATACGGTAAAAAAGGAAATATGATACGGTGTTAAAATATTATAAATCGTTGATTATAAGCTACTTTTAGTTAAATATAACATAATTAAAGGTCTAACTATCACAAATTTAGGGAAGAAATAAATTAACTATCACAAAAGTAAGGAGTACAAGAAAACATATAAAATACTCATTATCAGTATTTTATACAGTTTTTTTAATTTACATTTAGATTAAAAGTACCGTATAAAACCTATTTTTATTAAGTAAATATCACAGGTTAAAGGAGTAAAAAAGGGGTATCATTTGAAAAACCATTAAGGGGGGCGGGCGGAACAGGGGGGATAAAGGAAAAGCTAAAATTAGTATCAACTTGAAAACCAAAGAAAATTTGGTAAAAATAGATAAATGAAAAATTCAAAAAATTACTATTTTTTTTAGCATTAACAACACACAACCTTGTTGTTGTTATTTTTAAAATATACAACAGATACTGTAAATATTTTCGGATGCCGTAAATGGCTTATAATCAATGTTTTATGGGCCTATCTATCGTGAATAGTACGACAACTATCGTGAATAGTACGAAATAACTATAATTATCTATCGTGAATAGTACGAATATCTATCGTGAATAG
>JALONS010000402.1 GCA_025454855.1 Arcicella sp. | reverse complement strand
TTAACTCAGCTTATGTGGTAGTTGGCTTACTTTATGGAAATGGCGATTTTACTGCCACCATGGAAATCACTACTCGTTGTGGACAAGATGCCGACTGTAATCCATCCTCCGCAGGTGGTATTCTTGGGGCTATGATTGGTTATGAAGCAATTCCACAGTATTGGAAATTAGGGCTAAAAGAAGCTGAATCATTGGACTTTAAGTTTACTTCCACTTCTTTGAATGATGTGTATGAAATTGGTACTAAACACGCTCTATTAAATATTGAGAAAAATGGTGGTAAAATTTCGGGAGATGATGTTTTTATCAAAACCCAAATACCTAAAGCCGTCAAATTTGAACAGTCTTTTGCAGGACATTACCCAACGGATAAGTCTTGGGTTGGTAAAAACTTAGAGGACGAATACAATTTGGAGTTTGAGGGAAATGGTTTTGTACTGAAAGGAGAAGCCTATCCCAAAAATAGTTCCGCTTGGAATTCGAGGGATGCGAAAGTGTTGAAAGTGGAGGTTTATTTAGACAATCAATTAACGGAAACAATTGAACTGCCAACGAATTTTATCACCAGAAGACACGAAATAGCGTGGAAATATCAATTACCCGACCAAAAGCATTCTATAAAACTGAAGCTCTTAGAACCCGATTCTGCCTATGTATGCCGCATGACAGAATTAATTTGGTATTCGAGCAAACCACAAAACAAAATAACCATTAGCAGTTTTGGCACAATCAAGAAAAAAACGGCTAATTAATTCCACTTGATACTCAAATCAAAAACAATTAAAATCATAAAATCACTATGTATATTGTTGAAAACTACTCTGTTGCTGTATTCTTTACGATTGTAACAATGCTCTGTTGGGGTTCTTGGGCAAATACTCAAAAATTAACTACCAAGGATTGGCGATTTGAGACTTTCTATTGGGATTACGTTCTCGGAATTGTCATTATGGCACTGATTTTTGCATTTACTTTGGGGAGTAATGGCGAAGGTGGTAGAAGTTTCTTAGAGGATTTTAAACAAGCAGATAGCAAAAGTTTTGAGTCTGCTCTGATTGGTGGGGTCATTTTCAATGCCGCAAATATTTTGTTGGTGTCTGCCATTACCATTGCAGGTATGTCGGTTGCTTTTCCAGTGGGAATTGGTTTGGCTTTAGTAATTGGCGTAATTGTAAATTATTTAGATAACCCAATCGGTGATAAGCTCTTATTATTTGCGGGAGTGGCTCTGATAGCCCTTGCGATTTTATTGAATGCAAATGCCTACCGTAAAATGCAAGGCAATAATTCGGTTTCCAGCAAAGGATTGGCTCTTTCAGTGGTAGCAGGCGTTTTGATGGGTTATTTTTATAAATACGTAGCCGCTTCAATGTTTGCCGATTTCAATGTACCAGAAACAGGCAAATTAAGCCCTTACACTGCCGTTGTAGTATTTTCAGTGGGTATTCTTATCAGTAATTTTATTTTCAACACTTATTTAATGATTCGTCCATTTGAAGGGAAGCCAGTTTCGTATGGTCAATACTTTTCGGGGTCTTTTACAAATCATTTAATGGGAATTTTAGGAGGTATGATTTGGTGTGTTGGAATGTCCTTCAGTATCATTGCTTCGGGGAAAGCGGGGGCAGCTATTTCTTACGGCTTAGGTCAGGGAGCTACCATTGTAGCCGCAATTTGGGGAATTTACATCTGGAAAGAATTTAAAAATGCTCCGATAGGTACCAATAAAATCCTAAACATCATGCTTGTATGTTACTTGATAGGTTTGGGATTAATCATTGCAGCGAGGTAAACAATTCAGTTAAATGATACAAAGACCATTTGAAAATCAAGTAGTTATCGTTACGGGTGCGGGAATTGGTATCGGTTTTGAGATTGCCAAACAATTAGCATTGCAGGGAGCAAAAGTTGTATTAAATGACATTGATGCGAAATTAGCTCAACAATCTGCTCAAAAAATTAAGGATGCAGGTGGTGAATGTTTAGCTTTTGGTGGCGACATCTCAAAAATTGAAGTTATCAATGCCATTGTAGGTTTCACGGTTTCATCATTTGGTGGATTAAATATGCTTGTGGCAAATGCTGGAATTACCACTTTTGGTGATTTTTGGGAATACCAACCTGAATCCATGCAACAATTGTTGCAAGTAAATTTATTTGGAACGTTCTTCTTGACGCAAGCGGCATCAAAACAAATGATTAAACAACAAAAAGGAGGAAGTATTTTACTAACCTCCTCCGTTACGGGTCATTTGGCACACCAATATTTAGCAGCTTATGGAATGACCAAAGCTGGCATCGAGCAGTTAGCTAAAAACTTAGTGATTGATTTGTCTCCCCACCAAATAAACATCAATACCATTGTTCCGGGGGCTACTTTAACCGAGCGAACCCTTGAAGATAAAGAATATATCAGTACGTGGTCAAGAATAACACCCATGGGCAAACCTGCTACTGTACAAGATATTGCTCAGGCAGCGATGTTTTTGATTGCTCCGAATTCAAGACATATCACAGGGCAAAGCCTCGTTATTGATGGTGGTTGGACATCCGTCGGCGTTTCGCCGTACTGAGATTTATAAGATGAAATTGGGGTACGAATCAATAGTAAAGTTCTCTATCAAGATAAAGTATTAAGTCTTTTTCCAATTCCAAATATCATAACACGTGGTTTAGATAACTGAGTAAATCAACCACCAAATTATCTTTAAATACCAAATCTAAAAAGCTACCGTATGAAGCAGTCTCGCAATATTTCCTTCTTTATTTTATGTACATCCATTAGTTTGGTGAGTTTTATCTCTTTCGGTCAAAAAAATATTGTAAAACCATTGATAGTGAAAGAAAATGAGAAAAATATACTATTAAAAGCCAAAGAAATAAGAGATAAAACGCCTGTCAAGTTGGCGGAGGGGTTACAGATGTCACTTTGGGCTTCTGATTCACTTGCTCCCGACCCAGTAGCTATGTCAATTGATGATTGGGGAAGGGTATTTTTAATTAGAACCAACCGTCAGAAAAATTCTGAATTTGATATTCGAGGACATCGAGATTGGATGACAGAATCTATCAGTTTTAAAACCGTAGAAGACCGCAGGGCCTTTCTTAGAAAAACCTTCGCTCCGAATTTGAGCGATAAAAATGGTTGGTTGAAAGATTTGAATGAAGATGCGTGATTTGAAAGTGGAAAAAGATGAGGTTTGGCGTTTGGAAGACCGAAACAATGATGGAATAGCTGAAATCTCCACCCGAGTTCTTAATGATTTCAATGAAGAAATTTCTGATGTTGCTGGTGGGTTACTCATCCGTAAAAATGATTCTTTCATTGGAATTGCACCCGATTTATGGCGATTAAAAGATACCAACAAGGACGGTGTTTACGACCAAAAAACTTCTATCAGTCATGGTTATGGAGTACATATCGGTTTTGGAGGTCATGGAATGTCAGGTTTGGTAGAAGGACCAGATGGTAAAATTTATTGGAATATTGGTGATATTGGTGCAAATATTACCACGGCAGATGGCAAAAAGTTTGAACATCCAAATTCTGGAATTATTGCCCGTGCCAATCCTGATGGGAGTGATTTTGAAATATTTGCTCATGGTTTACGCAATACGCACGAGTTCGTTTTTGATGAATATGGTAATTTAATTTCTTCCGATAACGACGGCGACCACCCAGGCGAAAGCGAACGTTTGGTTCACGTAGTACAAGGTTCTGACGCAGGATGGCGTTCCAATTGGCAATACGGAAAATATACCGACCCCAAAAACAATAAATACAACGTTTGGATGAACGAAAAACTATTCAAACCACGCTGGGAAGGTCAGGCGGCGTATATCATCCCCCCTATCATGAATTACCACAATGGACCAACAGGTATGGTGTATAATCCCGGTACAGCTCTGGGGTCTGACTGGAAAAATAAATTCTTTTTAGTGGAATTTGTAGGAAGTCCAAACCGTTCCCACATTTGGTCATTCGGACTAAAACCATCGGGAGCAAGTTTTGTATTGGATGGAGAGAAAGACGTTGTCAGTGGTATTTTACCGACGGGTATCAGATTTGGTCCCGACGGTGCATTGTACGCTGCCGATTGGATTAATGGTTGGGATGCCAAAAATTACGGAAGAGTCTGGAAATTAGATGTTACTAAAGAAAAAAATGATTTGGAGGCGTTACGACAAGAGACTAAAAAATTGATACAGTTGGATTATGCTGCACAAACCAATGAAAAATTATACACTTTGCTATTGAACGTGGATATGAGAATTCGCCAAAAAGCTCAATTTGAATTGGTAAATCGAGGAAACAGTAGCTTAAATACCCTTAAAAAAGCCATTGAACAAACTGATAATCAGTTAGCACGAATTCATGGTATTTGGGGACTTGGACAACTCTTACGAAAAGATAAAAGTTTATCGCCAATATTTATAAAACTGTTGAATGATAAAGATGATGAAGTCGTTACACAATCAATCAAAATGTTGGGGGATGCTAAAATAGCCTCTGTTGGGTCATTATTAGTACCATTCTTGAAAAGTAATAGCCCAAGAGTTCGTTTTTACGCTGCTGAAACAATCGGTAAAATTTCTTACCAAAATGCCGTTGAGCCACTTTTGGCGATGTTGAAAGATAACAATGACCAAGATTTGTACATTCGTCATGCTGGGGTTTTAGCATTATCAAAAATTGGCAAAGCCGAACCCATCATTGCCTTAGCAAACAATGAAAGTAAAGCCTTACGCACAGCGGCAATTTTGGTTTTAAGAAAATTGAAAAATCCTGCCATCAAAGTATTTTTAAATGATGCGAGTGAAGATTTGGTTACTGAAACTGCCCGTGCTATCAATGATGATTTATCAATTGAAGCTGCTCTGCCTGATTTAGCAAAAATGTTGGAGAATACTCAGTTTTCTTCAGAGCCTTTGGTGAGAAGAGCCATCAATGCTGCCTTGCGTGTTGGTGGAGAAAAAGAATTAGAAATGCTTATCAACTTCACGAAACGTAAAGATATCAGTAATGAACTCAAAGCGGAGGCATTCGCAACGATTGGTTCTTGGGTCAATCCTTCGGTTTTAGATAGGGTTGATGGTAGGTACAGAGGTAAATTAACCAGAGATGCCGCCATGGTAAAAGCAAAGGTTAAACCACATTTACCCAGCTTTTTACAAGAAACTAATCCTGAGACATTGATTGCCCTGAGCGGATTAATTACCGAACTTAATTTAACTGAATTCACTGGACAATTAGCCAAGATTTATCAAGAAACAACCAACTCAAAAGTTAAATCATCAATCCTTCCTGCCTTAAATACCCTAAAATACAGCGACTTAGAAAATGTAATAAAAAGTGGCATGGATGATAAGGAAGAAACAGTAAGAACAACTGCATTGGGGCTTTTGAATAACAATAACGTTTCAAAAGAAAATTTACCAATTATCGTTAATACCATATTTACAAAAGGTGGTATCAAAGAGCAACAACAATTACTTTCTGTTTTGGGGAAAATGGAGGCCGATAAAACCCGTGTTATTCTTTCTGATTTAATAGAACAGTTGAGAAATAAAAAATTATCAAACAGCTTGGCTTTAGAACTTAAAGAGTCAGTGGATGCGTCTGGAATAGCCGATTTAAAAGCTAAAATGAGTGCATTAAAGACTGGAAATGCTTTCTTAGACGATTATGCAGAATCTTTGTACGGAGGGAATAAACAGGAAGGTAGAAATATTTTCAATTATAACAGCACCGCACAATGTGTTCGTTGCCACGTCATTGGCACTGAAGGTGGTGCAGTGGGTCCGCCCCTTACCCGCATAGCATCCATTCTAACCCGTGAACAAATCCTACAAGCTCTCGTAGAACCAAGTGCCAGAATTTCACCCGGTTATGGTAGTGTTTCTCTAAAGTTAGATGATGGTCAAGAAGTTACTGGAACTTTAGCGAAGGAGACTGCCACTGAATTAACACTTACGACCTCAGATGCCGAGCCATTAGTTATTCCTGTTGCACGCATCAAGAAAAGAGAGAATTATCCATCAAGTATGCCTCCGATGGGTACATTATTATCAAAACGTGAGATTAGAGATGTGGTTGAGTATTTGAGTAATTTACAGTAGGTAATTGATAAAGACATGAGTCATCCCGAATTTTGGGAGAATTTAGTCCAAAGGATATTGTGAATGGCTACTCTTAATCTGTAAATCGGTATCGAAGCATTTCGGTACCGAT
>JALONS010000005.1 GCA_025454855.1 Arcicella sp. | reverse complement strand
GGTGTGGCTACGGCATTAACACCGATTGGCGTTTGCCCTGGTAGTAATCCTCGCTGATTTAAGAAAGTACTCATCAAGCCAGAAACTGAATTTAAAGGACCTTCTAAAATTGCTTTCAAACTAAACGTCACACAAACCGTATTCAGCGGGTCAGTGATGTTGATATATACCGTTGCAGTATCACATAAAGACGGCGAACCATTATCACAAACCTTGTACATAAATTTATCCGTTCCAACGAATGTGGCGTTTGGAGCATAACTGAATGTTCCATCCGAATTCATCAATACCGTTCCGTTCGATGCGGGTGAAATTGCCGCAAACGTTAGCGTTTGTCCAGTATTGGGGTCGTGGTCATTTAAGGACACATTTCCATTGAAACCAACTCCTTTACCCGTTGTGTAGGCATCGTCATTGGCAACTGGTTTGATATTTCCGCCTCCGCTGTTATCAGGAGTAACTTTTACCGTAACATTGGTAGAGGCACATTGAGAAGGCGAACCATTATCACAAACTTTATACGTAAATACATCTGTACCCACAAAACCAGTGTTTGGCGTGTAAGTGTATGCACCCGTTGTAGCATTGAAAATTACAGTACCATTGGTCGGGTTCGTCAGCTTTGTAAAATCAAGGACTTGCCCAGCATCGGGGTCACTATCATTGTTAGACACTGTTCCACTTACTGGCGTATTTACCAACGTTTGATTCACGTCTGGCATAGCTATCGGAGGATTAGTTGGTAACGCATTTGGTGAATCTGTTATCGTAAGATAAACCCACGCTTGGTCACAAACGGCTGGCGTTTGGTTATTACAAATCTGATAACGAACGGAGTCTTTACCTACGTAATTACTATTTGGAGTGTAAGTGTAAGCACCATTAACTCCCAATGTGAACGTTCCGTTTGTAGCTGGATTCAATACCGTAGTCGTAATTGGTAAACTTCCTTTGTTATCGTTGGTCAAAATATTACCAGTGACTGCGGTATTTTTGGGCGTAATATTGATGTCATTGATTGCCAAAGGATTCTCAACATCTAAACAAGTAGCCGCACCTCTCATCACATTGTTACAATATCTCTCAATACCATCAAAACTAATTGCCTGACCGGGGTTATAGCTCAAATCAGTACCATTCCATGTATCTGGCGTAGCAGTTCCTTGATTTTCATATAATTTCAAATCACCCGTACAAGTATTCGGACATCCCGTCATTTCGAATAAAATATACTCTGTATTGGCTGAAACGTTTTGCAACACGGGTGCAGTTGATTTACCGATGATAAAATAATCATCCGTCAAAGCCACTGAACTTGCCGTTGCGGTACGAATAGAAGTAAACAACGGCGTAGAAGCTGTACTTGGATTAGTATTATTAACTACCGTAGTAGCCCCACCCCAATCACCAATTTTCGTATTTACATTACAAATAATTAACTGCTTTCCACCCACTCCTTTGGGAGCTTTGATGGTAACTTGTCCTGTATTGAAGTAAACATTGTTATAATTATTCGGTGAAATCATCCCTACCTCAAAGGTATTGGTAGTGCCTGCTTTGGTTCTCACAAATAGACTAATTTCACAACTTGGTGGATTACCCACTTGAATATTTACCGTAGCCGTAGCACAAACTTGTGGGGTTGGCGTATTTTTACAAACTTCATAAATTACCGTTACCGTTGTACCTGCTTCTGCTGCTGTTGGCGTGTAGGTCATTATACCCGTGAGTGGATTAAATGAAACCGTGCCTGCGGCTGTACCACCTGTTTTGTTGATGCTGATATTTGAACCAGCCAAGAAGTCATCATTTGCTAAAACATTCACCGTAGATGGACTTCCTAATGGAGCGGTCAGCATATCATTGGTGGCAGTGGCTACTAATTTATTAGGGTCAGTTCCGTTTGGATTTCCATCATTATCACAATCAGCCGTAGCCCAAGCCGTTGAAGGCGTAAGCGTTTGACTCGACAATATCAAACTACAAGAGTTCAAAGGATTTGTTCCATCAATTTTTTCTTTGCCATTTGTTACACCATCACCATCGCAATCAGATGAATTCCAAGCACTTGATGGGGCAGTAGTCTGATTTGCCAAAACAAAATCACAAGCGTTGGTGATACTTGTACCGTCTATTAGCTCTTGAGAATCGGGTACTCCGTCACCATCAGTATCTGTTAGTAATACGGGGTCTGTACAAGTAGCAGCACCTCGGTTTACATTACTACAATATCTTTCAATACCATCGAAACTCACGGCTTGCCCTGGGTTGTAACTGACATCCGTACCATTCCAAGCATCAGGGCTGGTTGTACCTTGATTTTCATAAAGTACCAAGCTTCCAGTACAACTATTGGGACAGCCAGTCATTTCAAATAAGATGTACTCGGTATTGGGCGTAATATTTTGAAGCACTGGGGTTGCTGACTTTCCAACTACGAAGTAATCATCAGTCAGTGCCGTTGTACCATTCATCGCCGTACGAATACTGGTAAATAAAGGTGTGGATGTTACACTCGGATTGGTATTATTAGCGGTAGTTGTTGCACCACCCCAATCACCTATTTTTGTGTTTACATTACAAATACTTAATTGCTTACCGCCTGAGCCTTTTGGGGCTTTAAAAGTAATCTGTCCTGTATTGAAATAAACATTACTATAAGCGTTGGGAGAAATCATCCCTACTTCAAAGATATTCGGCGAACCTACTTTTGTCCGTAAAAAATAACTAATTTCACAAGTAGGCGGAGCAGTGGCATTGAATACTCGAGGGTCGGTTTCACCTGCATCTACCACGCCATTTTTATTGGCATCTTCTGCCCCATCCAGCAAGCCATCTCCGTCGGTATCAATATTCAAAGGATTAATCTCCCCTGTATCAAATTTTCCGTTTTTGTTGGTGTCTTCTATACCATCGGGTAAACCATCCGCATCGGTATCGGCTTTAGTTGGGTCGGTTTTAGTAGCACTATCTGCGTCTGGTATAAAATTGCCAGCACTCACATTTGTACCCAATAAAGGTCCTGCTCCATCGGGGTCAGCAATGGGAGTTGTTACACCTACTTCTGTACCATCTTTAATACCATCTCCATCCGTATCCGCAATGAGCGGGTTTGTTTTGGTACTTGCCGTTAATGGTCCAGTACCATTTACCTCATCTCCATCACTAATACCATCATCATCCGAATCTAAATCATTGGGATTAGTTCCCAATGTCAATTCTTGGGAATCGGTGAGACCGTCGCCATCTGTATCAGCTAAAGCTACTGTGCAATTAGCAGTACCACGGGTATTATCGTTACTCTGATACTGGTCAATACCATCCAAACTGATAGATTGCCCAACATTATAACTCAAATCGCTGCCGTCCCAAGCATCAACTCCATTTTCATAGAGGCTCAATATTCCTGAGCAAGTACCAGGGCAAACGGTTAATTCAAATAAAACATATTCTGTATTTGCGGAAATATTTACAGGTAAAGGCGTAGCGGTTTTACCAATGATAAAATAATCATTAGTTAAGGCTACACTATTGGATGTTGCATTCCTTACGGTGGTGAAATAGGGGGTTGCCGTAGTATTCGGATTGGTATTATTCACTACTGAAGTCGCTCCACCCCAATCCCCAATTTTGGTATTGACACTACAAAATGCCATACCCGATTTTGGTGCTTTGAGGGTAACTTGTCCAGTATTGAAATAAGCATTTGAATACGAACCAGAGGCAATCATACCCACTTCATAGACGTTTGGGCTTGCAGCCTTACTTCTGACAAACAGCTTTACATTTTGGGTAAAACCAGTTTGTGCTAAAGCTAAAAAGCTCAGTAAAAATGCAAGACACCAAGACTTGATTATGTAAAAAGGACTTTTCATATCTTGGAACATTTTAGATAAAACCAAAGGTTCATGGTATTTTAGGCGTTATTTTAAGGAGATTGAAAAGTATTAATTCATCAAATTTTTGACTTAATAGTACTTTTCAATCTTCCTACTCCATTATGGAATTTGTTCTAAGATGATGTAAGATGGACTTTTACTAACCAAATTGGCTGGGTGCGTAAGAATATTCACCATTATCATATCTACTTCGTTTGAAGGTCCTTGATAAACCACCGTTCCACTTAAATTCACATCGTTGCGTGAGTAAGCCGTTTTTACGAAGGTGGTTGTTTTAGCCGTATTGGCTAAATCGTTGAAAATAAAGTTATAAATTGGAGATACATCATTTGAACCTCCCGAATAAATCACTTGATTATCGCCCGTTGTATTACCAGCCCAAAGAGCTAATCTACCATCACTCAATACTTTTTGTGGATTTGTTCCATTCGTTTGAGTCGAAGGCAATGTGAAGTCAATCAGTCCTACGGTTGAAGCAAAATTCTGAGCTGTTTTAGTCATTACTCCTAAATGGTTTCGGTGTTTCACCGATACGTAATAGTTATTGACCGAAACGCCCGTGAATGTTACCGCAGAAATACCATCAGTGGCACTTACTACATCACCATCTTTTTGAATCAAGGCTGATTTAGAGGCAATTACAGTGCTTGGTGTGGTGGCATCTCTTAATTCTACTACTACCCAATCTACAATAGCATTATTAGGGTCTGAAACCGCCAAAATTGAACTCGTTACGGTTTCACCGCCACCGCCACTTTTGTGAACATATCCCAAAGCAGTATAAGGTTCAGTGGTCGGAATGAGGTTTTTAGAACGTAACTGGTCTCTCATCAGTCCTGCACTTTGGTAAGCTCCTTGCAATAATACTTTTACACTTACTACGGTGTTGCCAGCTACTACTGCCGCTAACGGTGTCATGGGGGTAGCAGGATTGTTTGTTGTATTATTCGTAGGTTCGTTCGGTGCGGAAGTTGTAGCATTAAATGGAGGATTTGTTCCTACTGTACTCGCCAAAGGTGTTACAGGAATATTAATTACTGCCGTATTATTGGGCGATAAATTACTTATCGGACCAGGTGTTGAGCAAGTAACTGTTTGTCCAGAGGTAGTACAAGAACTACCATTACTCAAGAAACTCGCAGGGGCTGTTGTACCCGTTGGTAAGGTAAAAGTAGTTGTAATAGGTCCCGTAGCAGGGGCTGAACCCACGTTTGTAACCGTTACGGGTATATTACTGGGTAGCCCTACGGTAAGTGGTGTGGTAGGTTGTCCGATACTCGTTATTAAATCTGGTACGCCAGCAATTGGCGTTGATGGAGTCATTGGATTTGCACCATTATTACCTGTATTGGCTACTGGTTCATTAGGAGCTGAAGTTGTCGCATTGAATTGCGGACTCGTTCCTGCCGAAGAAGGTAACGGTGTTACTGGCACATTAATGACTGAGGTATTTGTTGGAGCTGTATTACTAATTGGACCGGGCGTTGAACACGTCACCGTTTGCCCAGAAGTAGTACAAGAACTACCATTGCTCAAGAAACTGGCGGGTGCTGTTGTACCCGTTGGTAAGGTAAAGGTAGTGGTGATAGGTCCCGTTGCGGGGGCTGTTCCTACGTTTGTTATCGTTACAGGCACATTACTGGGTTGTCCAACCGTTAGCGGTGTGGCGGGTTGTCCGATAGTAGTTACTAAATCTGGAGCAGTTGTCGCAGAAACAGGACAAGCCGCACTCATATTGTAGGTACTCGAAAAGTGATTCGTTCCGATTCCTCCCGAATAACCTCTCACACTGTAATACGAACCAATGTTTAATGTACCTGCTCCTGCGGTTTGGCTACCCGCTGGTAAAATATCTAAACTACCTGTACAAGTACCTGTTACATCAAAGTTGAATAATTCTACTTCCGTTCCAGAAGTATAAACAATACTATTGAAATCACCCGCAGGAGTAATGACAAAGAAATCTTTTCCCGTTGGGGCTCCGCTGGCGGCATCACCATTGTTGCGAGTGGTAGTGGATAAATCCCAGCTTCCCGCAGGACTTACCGATGTCACCGTTCCAATGGTCAAGTTTCCCGTAGAAGCCATCAACGTGATTTGTGAACTACCATCTGTCAATCGGGGATTGGTAACGGAAGCCAAAGCGGTGGTTGGTGTTAAATACACATGGTATTTATTATCGGAAGAAAGGTACCTGAGCGACAGGGTAACTTGTCCAAACGCATTGCCACCGATAAACATAAAGAGCAATATCAATAACTTATTGAAATTGAGTATGTATCTTAATTTTTCCATTTGAATATCAATTTAATATGATTTTATTTTTTGAAATAATTGGGAGAATGTATTGAGTATTAAGTATTAAGTCCTAAGTATTAAGTATTCAGCTCAAATTATTTACAATTAATCTGAGTGGTTCGCCACTGCGATTAAGATTTACGAATAAATTGTTGATAATCAGACAAATAATCGTAAATCGAATCAATCATAATTCTTAAATAATTGTGTCTTTGTACTCAAGTGTTATGTTCAGAGTATTAGGTATTAAGTCCTAAGTATTAGGTAGATTTTAAAATCTTATTCTGAAAATATTTCGATACTTGAAATACTGTCAATCAAGCCTTTTAGACTTCCCGATGGTTTTAAACTATCGGGAAGTCCCTCCACTAATACTTAATACTTTGGACTTAATACTTCGTACTTACCACACCCCCAGTATTATACATTAAGGAAGTTGTTGTGTGATAATAAATACATTTGCTGCCGCTGAATTGCTCAGGTAGCCCAAGATAATATTGAGTATTATCGTGTTATCGGCATTCGTTCCTTTGGCAATCGTTTTACCATCCATGTTTACGTCTGTGGCTGAATATCCATTTAAGATATAGGTATTCACACCACCCGTATTTCCAGATTCGCCCGTAACAGCATTAGTTACTGTACTTCTATCACTACTACCTCCTTGGGCAATCACATTCGAGTTAATATTCGCATTTCCAGCCCATAGATGATTCTTACCACCAATCACTACTTGAGCATTTGAACCAAATACTGATAGGGTATTTGAAGTAAAATCAACCACACTCGGAATTAGATTCAGTGGCATAGCATTGGTAGCCATTGCTCCTAAGTGATTTCTATGACGAACTGCTACGAAGTAGTTACCGTTCGGCACGTTAATCGTGAGTGGAGATACGCCATCAATATCTACGATGTCACCATCTTTTTGTAATAATCCTGCCTGACGAGCCACCACTGTACTTGAAGAAGTAGCAGAACGCAGTTCAACTAAAATCCAATCCACAATAGCGTCATTTCCTGTACCTGTGAATACTGGCGTACCTGCTTTCACGGTTACGTTTGTAAATCCTAATCCAGAATATGGTTCTGTTACTGGCAAGATATTTTTCAAATCAGTACGCATCATTCCGTCAGGATTTGCTGTAAATGGTGCATTTACCAAAGTAGCAGCTCCTTGCAAGAATACTTTTGCCGTAATTTTTACAGAGCTTGACGAAATTCCTAAACCTCCGAATACTGTTGGCTTGTCATCTAATCCACCATTGTTGGCGATACCGTCACCGTCTGGGTCAATTGGGCTGTCAATTTTTCCGTCTCCGTTCAAATCTAAAGCACCTTTACCCGCATCAATGATGTCTTTCGTACCGTCATTATTACTATCTACATCACGGAAGTCTGGTTGGTCGGTGCCGTCGGTATTTTTCGGCATTGGGTCATTTAAGTCACCAAAACCTAATTTACCATCGGCAGAATCTACAATACCATCTCCGTCTGAGTCTGGACCTTCAGCTACACCGTCTTTGTCGGCATCAGTAGCACCGCTGCCACTTTCAACTAAGTCACTTTGTGCGTCATTGTCAGAGTCTAAGTCAAACATATCACGAACTCCGTCTCCATCCGTATCTGGTGGTGTCAGACCTGTCGATACCGTTGCTCCTTGTGCGTTTGGCGTACCGTCTGAAATACCATCATTGTTGGCATCCGTACCGTTGGCTTCACGAACATCATTGATACCATCGTTATCAGAATCCAAATCTTTACTATTTGGAATACCGTCACCATCGGTGTCAGTTGTTCCCTCTACGGTATCTAAAACACCGTCATTATCATCATCCACATCTACATTATCTGGAATACCATCACCGTCGGTATCTGGCGAAGCTAAACCACCGAATGACGTTGGTTTGCTATCTAAACCTCCATTGTTGGCAATACCATCACCATCAGGGTCGAGTGGACTATCAATTTTACCGTCTCCGTTTACATCCAAATTGACAAAATTTGTTCCTTTGATATCTGCCAATCCGTCGTTGTTACTATCCAAATCACGATAATCAGGATTATCAATTCCATCGGTATTTTTAGGAAGAGGGTCGTTCTGGTCTCCGAACGATGCCTTAGAGTCAGCAGAGTTCATTATACCATCGCCATCGTCATCAGGTCCATCTACTACACCGTCGTTGTTGGCATCAATTACACTCGCTCCGTTTTCTAATAAATCACTGAGAGCATCATTATCAGAATCTAAGTCTAAGTAATCTCTTACACCGTCACCGTCAGTATCAGGAGGTGTAAGACCACCCGCCACTGGAGCTCCTTGAGTATTTGGAGTACCATCAGCAATACCATCATTATTATTATCAATACCGTCTGCTTCACGAACATCATTAATACCATCGTTATCAGAATCTAAATCGACACTATTCGGAATACCGTCGCCATCAGTATCAGTAACACCTTCCACTGCATCTAAGATACCATCGTTGTCATCATCAGTATCGGATGAATTCGGGATTCCGTCACCGTCAGTATCCAACGAAGGAATACCACCGAATACTAAAGGTTTAGTATCACAACCACCATTATTGGCAATACCATCGCCGTCGGGGTCAGTTGGATTATCAATTCTACCATCATTGTTAAGGTCTAAACCAGCTTTTCCGATACCTAAAATATCGAACTTGTTATCGTTATTGCTGTCTAAATCTCTAAAATCTGGTTGGTCGGCACCGTCCGTATTTTTGGGAAGTAGGTCATTCAAATCACCATAACCCACTTTACCATCTACACTATTCACGATACCATCACCGTCTGAATCTGGACCATCTGCAACACCATCGTTATCAGCATCTAATCCTCCGCTACCACCTTCGATGAGGTCACTAACTCCATCATTATCCGTATCTAAATCAACAATATCTTTTACACCATCTGCGTCAGTATCAGGTGGGGTTAAGCCTCCAGTAACTATCTCACCCGTTATTGGGTTTGGCGTACCGTCGGCAAGACCATCATTGTTGATATCCACCCCGTTTGCTTCACGAACATCATTGATGCCATCGTTATCAGAATCTAAATCGAGATTATTTGGAATACCATCCCCATCCGTATCGATTGTTCCTTCTACGGTATCTAAGATTCCATCATTATCATCATCGTTATCGGCATAGTTTGGAATTCCGTCTCCGTCAGAGTCAGGAGCAGGTAAACCACCGAATAAAGTTGGTTTGGTATCTAATCCTGCGTTGTTGGCAATACCGTCTCCATCAGGGTCGGTTGGATTATCAATTTTACCGTCATTATTACCGTCTAAAATACCTTTGCCAGCATCTACAATATCAAATCTGTTATCGTTATTACTATCTAAATCACGATAATCTGGATTATCAACACCATCCGTATTTTTAGGAGCTGGGTCATTCAAATCCCCAAATCCTACTTTGCTATCGGCACTATTTACGATACCATCACCATCCGTATCTGGACCATCAGCTACGCCATCATTATTGGCATCAGCGGTAGGATAACCACTTTCTGCTAAATCACTGAGGGCATCGTTATCAGCATCCAAATCCAAGAAATCTTTTACACCGTCACTGTCTGTATCTGGTGGGGTCAAGCCCGTTCCAATTGCACCAGTAGTTGTTGATGGTGTTCCATCCAAAATACCGTCGTTATTAGCATCAGTACCATTGGCTTCTCTTACATCATTGATACCATCGTTATCAGAATCTAAGTCAGCACTGTTAGGAATACCGTCTCCGTCTGTATCAATACTTCCTTCAACCGTGTCTAAAATTCCATCGTTATCATCGTCAGTATCTGCAATATCTGGTACACCATCTCCGTCGGTATCTTTATCATCGGCAACTAATAGAGGATTTCCTCCGAAGCCAATTTCTTTATCATCGGAGATTCCTCCATTATCTGAATCGGTATCCATTGGATTTGATGGCTTACCAGCCGAAGTACCCGTTCCGTTCACTTCGTTTCCATCGGTAAGAGTATCACCGTCTGAATCTGCGTTATTGGGGTCGGTTTCTCCACTTCCTACGGTAGTAGAATTACCAATTACAGGATTGTCTTGCTTACCGTTTTTGTTGGCATCTTCTACGCCATCAGCTAATCCATCACCATCCGTATCCGCTAATTTTGGATTTGTTTTAGTGGCAGGGTCAGCATCGGCAACAAAGCCTGTTGTTCCTAATAAAGGTCCTGCACCGTCTGGGTCAGTAACACCAGCGGTTAATCCTGCTTCAACTCCATCTTTAATTCCATCACCGTCAGTATCAGCATTCAATGGATTGGTAGTACCATAAGCGGCTAACGGACCAGTTCCGTTCTTCTCAACGCCATCACTCAAACCATCATCATCGGTATCAGCATCAAGTGGATTGGTATCAGTACCAGCGTTATACACTTTATCCGCTCCGATTTCGGCTAAGTCGTTAAGACCGTCACCATCGGTATCAGCTACGTTTGGATTTGTACCAAGTGTTGCTTCTTCTACGTTTGTTAGACCATCTCCGTCATTATCAGCATCAAAGTCATCCGTTGGATTACCTACAGAAGGATTTGTACCATCCGTTAATTCTTTGTTATCATTAGTACCTCCATTATCGGTGTCTTTATCCATTGGATTGGTAATTTTACCAACACCATTACCCGATAACTCTGCACCGTCTAATAAAGTATCACCGTCTGAATCTGGATTAGTGGCATCCGTTTCACCACTTCCTACGGTCGTTGATGTTCCAATTACTGGATTATCTTGTTTACCGTTTTTATTGGCATCTTCTACACCATCGGCGATACCATCCAAATCAGAATCTGTTATTTTCGGATTGGTTTTAGTCAATGGGTCAGCATCAGGAACAAAATTCGCTGGATTTGTACCCGTGAAAGTTGAACTTCCCGAAGTACCACCAGCAATCGGCGTTGCGATACCTACCTCAGTTCCATCTTTAATTCCATCACCATCAGTATCTGCATTCAATGGATTGGTGGTTCCAATGGTAGCCAACGGACCTGTTCCATTTTTCTCATTACCATCACTCAAACCGTCATCATCAGTATCAGCATCAAGTGGGTTTGTGTCAGTACCAGCGTTATAAATACCGTCTATACCTACTTCAACTCCATCATTGATACCGTCACCATCTGTATCTGCTACATTTGGATTGGTACCCAGTGTTTTTTCTTGAGCAGTAGTCAATCCGTCGTTATCTGGGTCGCCTGCATTATCATCACTACCATTTCCAGCTGCAGGGTTCGTACCATCAGTAATTTCCTGACCGTCATCTGTACCACCATCATCAGTATCAGTATCCATCGGATTGGTGATTTTTCCTGCATTAGTACCCGTTCCATTTTTCTCATTACCGTCTGTCAATCCGTCACCGTCCGAATCTGGATTGGACGCACTGGTTTCACCGCTTCCTGTAGTACCCGTTCCTCCGATGATTGGAGCATCTTGTAAACCATTTTTATTGGCATCTTCTACCCCATCAGCAATTCCATCATTATCAGAATCTGCCTTCGTAGGGTCTGTTTTGGTCAGTGGGTCTTGGTCAATTACAAAATTGGGACTTGAAATACTTGTACCCGTAAATAGTTTTCCACCTGGAGCAGAAACGCCACCGTTGATTCTAACCACAACCCCTACTTCCGTTCCATCTTTGATACCATCACCGTCAGTGTCACCGTTCAATGGATTGGTAGGACCATAAGCCGCTAACAATCCAGTTCCATTTTTCTCATTGCCGTCACTTAAACCATCATCGTCGGTATCTCTATCTAATGGATTAGTATCTACACCTACATTATAGACACCATCTGTACCTACCTCTGCTCCGTCGTTGAGTCCGTCGTTATCTGTATCTGGATTTTGTGGGTCAGTACCTAACAACAATTCGGCACGTCCTCCTATTCCGTCATTATCAGAATCACCATCTAAATCATCCGCTCCAAAACCTACTCTTGGATTCGTACCATCAATGGTTTCTTGTTTATCGTTCGTACCACCGTTATCAGTATCCGTATCCATCGGGTTCGTTAAGCGAACTAAAACTTCGTTGCCATCTGTCAAACCATCAGTATCAGAATCAGGGTCTGATGGGTCAGTTTCACCGCTTCCAACAGTCGTAGAATTACCAATTACTGGATTATCTTGCTTACCGTTTTTATTAGTATCTTCTGTACCATCGGATAAACCATCATTGTCTGAATCGCTATCTAATGGGTCAGTAGTGGTAGTAGAGTCGGCATCAGGTATGAAAGTGGTTGTATTGGTTCCTAATATTGGACCTGCACCGTCTGGGTCAGCCAATGGAGTAGTAACTCCTTTCTCAGTACCATCTTGAATACCGTCATTATCAGTATCATTATTCAATGGATTGGTATCAGTACCAACAGTGTAGATACCATCTACACCCGTTTCAGTTCCATCACTCAATCCATCATCGTCAGTATCTCTATCCAACGGATTGGTATCAACCCCTACGGTGTAGGTTTTATCAGCTCCAACTTCAATGTTATCATCAATACCATCACCGTCTGTATCTTTTTTCGTTGGGTCTGTCCCAATCAATGCTTCTTCGGCATCTGTCAAACCATCGTTATCTTGGTCAGAAGCACTTACTGTGACATTCACAGCACACGCTCCAGTGCCTTGCGGAGAAGTAATCGTGAGAGATTGAACTCCTGCAAGACCAGTTCCATCATAAGTAATAGGAATCGTTACTGATGTCTGTCCAGTGGTCAGCGTTGTTGTAAGTGTTCCTGTAAAATCAGCTCCTACAAGGTTGAATGTGGCACTACCCAGTGTTGTACCTGTGAGGTTTATTGTTACAGAACCATTTTGTGATGCACCATTATTTACAAATGTTCCAGAAATAGTAGGACTACCACAACTGAATGTAAATGATGCTACTGGAGCCGTTACTGTCACACTCGGTGTACAAGAACTTGAACCCTGTGGCGATGTTACCGTTAATATTCTTGCTCCTGCAGTTCCTGCTCCGTCATAAGTTATCGGTATTGTAACCGTAGCTTGATTAGCCGTCAATGTAGTAGAAAGCGTACCTGTGAAACCTGTACCAGTTACATTGAATGTTGCGGCACCAGCAGTGGCATTGATTAAACCAATAGTAACTGAACCAGATTGTCCGCCCGTACCATTTGCAATAAACGAACCGCTAAACGTAGGAGAACTACAATTAAACACAAACGAAGCGGTGTTATCACGATAATCTACTTCTGCCGTAGAATTACCATTAGGATAAGTAGTGGCAGGGTTTGTTATTCCTGCATTAACAGGACCAAAAGCATTATCGTTAGTATCAACGGCATTATCTAAACCATCTCCATCACTATCTGCTCCTGCCAATGTAATACCTGCCTCAGCAGTGTCATTACCTTGAGCATTATCAGAATCGGTATCTAAATAATCTGGATTATCGGTACCATCGGTATTTACTGGTGTAATTCCAGCTACGCCGTAAGCTGTTAAAAGCCCTTGTGAATTGACAGCTGTACCGGGAGCAATGTAACCAGCAGTAGTTTGTGCTTCGATATTATCTGGAATGCCGTCACCGTCTGAATCGAGGTCGAGTGAATTGACAATACCATCATTGTCCTCATCACATAACTTAACAAAGGTAATTGTACCATTGTTAAGAGCAATTAACCCTCTATTTCCTGCATTAGATACACCTGCTGGAGCAGTACTTGAGAATGCTGTATAATCATAAATATACGACTGTCCGTGACTGCCAGAAAATGCTACGGTACTTGCCCCGTTTACAGGATTAATGACCGTCTGATTTTGAACTCTTGCATAATAACCACTCAACCAATTGGCACTACTTGCGGCATTCTGTACCGAGAATATATCAATTGATTGATTTAGGATGTTATAGCCCGCAGTAGGAGGAATCGCTCCGATACTTATATTAAACGTACCTAATTTTTGGATAGCATTTGAGGTAATTAGACCATTAAACTGAGCATCAAATGTACCAGCAGAAGGCGTTTCTGTCGTAGTATTCGTTGAAGGCAGACCAGTATATATAGTAGCAGTGTTAGGTGCAATACCTGCATACGTGGCTGGGAAACCACTTGCTCCTATCCACTTGTGGTCTGCTCCAAAATTATTGATGAAATCAGAATAGTTAACTCTGATGGTAAATGAATTTCCTAATGAAGGAACTGCCGTACCACTTTGAAGAACATATTTAATATCAAAATAACCTCCGTCTGTACCAAAACCAGAATAATCAGTCTGCGACGCATCCATATTATAGACTGTATTAGATGCAGAGCAGTTGTTTTCAACCGTATCTAAAATTCCATCATTATCATCATCTAAATCAACACTGTCTGCTATACCATCGCCATCTGTATCACCTTTCACAATGGTTTTAACTTGATTTGAGTTAAACGTAGATTGTAGATAAGTACCTAACTCAGAAGCATCAACGGTAATTCTCGCCATATTTTTAATGGTGTCGCCTGTGGCTGTGGCATTAGCATCTACATCAACTGAGAAGGTAAGTATTCCGTTCGCTGGAATGGTTAAATCTCTGATGGTAATACTATTTGCTCCTGCGTAAGCACTCACTTGTGGCGTGGTTGAACTTGCCGAAAGTGTACTCAATGAACTGGCTACATAAGTAGCATCTTTGTCAAGATTATCTTCAAAGAATACCGTCATGTCGGTTGGCTCACTATTGGTCAGAGTAAAGGTATATTTCATAACACCACTTTCCTGAATCGTAGTCTTATCCACCGCTTTGCTGATGGTAAGGTCAGCTTTAGTAGCTGCCAAAACCGTTACTGGAGTTGGATTTGCCGAACCTGCTGTATATGGCTCATCCGACTGATAGGTATTACCATTAACCGTAAACGATGCTTGGTTATTTAATGTACCCGTAGCTGTAGCTACCGCTTCAGCATAGATATACGATACCCCAGGAGGAACACTAATATTTGAAAGATTCAAATTAGCGGTGTTTCCATAAGCATTGGTTGTTCCAACCGTAAGAGTGGTCACAACCGTACTATCTTTCCAAGTGATTCCCGCAGGTAAGGCATCCGTTAAATTCACCGTTTTGGCATCACAATTTAAGTTTTGCAAAGTGAATTTGTACGTAAATGGCTCACCCTGACGAACCGTTTTGGGTGAAACTTCTTTCGAAATATAAACATTATCAGGCGTGATTACTTCTGGAATTGGTGTACCGCAAGTAATGTTGATATGCCCGATGGCTAAATCATTATACTTTTTCCACGTTGGGAAAAGTGTATTATTTTTAGTGTATTCAATATAAACTTCATCAATCGGCGAATCAAAATTAACATAGGCATCGCCAAGCACCGTCCAGTCCCAAGGCCAAATAGAACCCGTTGCCGAAGCAGGACTGCCAAGCGTAATAGCCGTATATTTATTGAGCGAAAGTTTAGGATAAACTGTTGCACCGTTTAATTTACCATAGATATTCACTACATCTTTACCCCAAACCCATCCATCAATATCTTTCAATTTGAAATCTACTGATTGGGCAGGCTGTTTGGTGGTCATATCAGACGTATTCACCAATTCAATTTTGGTTGTGATAGTTGAAGTTGGCTGATTATCATAACGTGGAATGAATAAATAATTACCCACACTCACAGGATACCAGTCAAGCGTTGGCTGATACAAAATAGTGTTATTAGGGTCTGTAACAGTCACTTTGGCTGATTGCCCACCACCTAAGTTGTAGTTTTTGGTAGAAGTACCCCATTGCCACCAATCAAATGGAGCAAATGATAACCAATTCAAGGTTTTGCTACCACCTGTACATAAGTTTGTGAGCGGTGTGGTATTACCTGAAAACGTAATATAGGTATTTGAATTAGCCGCAAAATCATAATTAACCGAGAAGATATTTCCACTTCCACCGTTCGACATGGGAACCGTTGTATAATTAGTAAATGCCGAAGTTGTAGAAACCAACATATAAACTGGCATATTTACATTGAACCCAAAGCCTGAAATATCAAAACTCAACTTTGATGATTCTACACTTCCAGTTTCGGTTACTTTCCAAACTCTGTTTAATCGTTTGTCGTTACTTGGTGGAGGTGGGCAAGCACTTGGTCCCGTTGGGAATGCTGCCGTACCCGTCAAATTATTATCTCCAAAAATCAAATAAGTACCATTAGTATTTAAACCTCCAGTATGTGTTGCATTGCTGGCAGCTATCTGATTATCAACACCAACAGTCAAGATACTACTTGAAGTAGAACGAGATTGTTTTTGATGCAAATCTTGACAATCGTCACGACCAATACCAAAGATATTAGCGTCAAAATCAGTAGCAGTACCACCATTGGCTAAGTAAACTGTAGCCCCACTTCCGCTCAGGTAATTCTGAGCTAACGTTGAACCGTATTTAATCGCCAAGTAAGAGTGGATTTTCTGAACTTCTGTATCAGTCAAAGAAGATTTATACCAGATTACCTCTTGAATATCACCAGGGAATGCTCCTGCATTTGCCCAAGTACCGTAACCCAGTGTAAGAATATCTCCCCAAAGCCCACCGCCAGCGGTAATAGCTTGGTCGTTAAAAGCACCGTTCAAGCCTACTCTGGCATTAGTACCAGTAGTACGAGCAGAGAAAATAGACGTCTGATTGGTAGCTGCTACCGTTGGGTGAATGATATTCTGAGTAGAAATCCAATAACGATAGTAAGCTGGTTTTCCTGCATTGATACTCAAATCAGGTTCTGATGCAAAATTATCGTCGTTGTCAATACCTACAATACGCCCAGTACCAGCACTATTAGGGCGAACCGCTGCAATCATAGTCACTTCAGATGCCTCAAAAGCATTTTGTGGAGCTAATGAGCTATTCATATTTTTAAAGAAGTTTGTTGAAGAGAAACCACTTAAATATGGATTGAAGTTATGTGCTGCATCAGCCGCTTGTAACAAATTGGTAGTACCAATTTTGGGAATATCTTGAGCATTGGGTGAATGGTCTATGATAGCATCTGTACCCGAAGCAATACCCGAATCATCGGCTTTTACCCAAAGTTTCAGATTAGTGGTTACGCAACCCGGAGCAGTAAGTGCTTTACCAAAAGTAAAAAATGCCCCATCAGTAAAGTTTACATCAGCGTAGAAACCTCCATTTCCATCTGCATTAAGTGTCAGTTCTTGAGTACCAGCTCCAAAAGTATCTGAATTACTTACTAATAATCTGTCTGCTCCTGACGGTACGGTTATACGTACCGTACCCACTGTACCTGTTTCATCCACTTTCCAGATACGGTTCATCCGTAAGAATGTACCCGCTGGCGTAAATGTTGTTGGTGTATAAGCAACGGCATAATCTTTTGTTAATCCATTATCGCCAATCATTTCAAAACTTTTATCCGCTGTGAAATTATTCGTATTGGCTGCATTATTAGCTGCTAAAGCTCCATTACTAATAGTTACAAAACCATCAGAAGTAGAATTAGATTGTTTTTGATTCAGTCCTTGACAATCGTCACGACCAATACCAAAAACATTTGAATCGTAGTCAGTTGCAGTACCACCATTGGCAGCATATACCGTTGTACCATCACCACTCAAATAATTAGCAGTTAATGTTGAACCGTATTTTATAGCTAAATAGGAATCTACTTTTTGTTTTTCAGTAGTCGTCAAATTCCTATCATACACTACTACTTCATAAATTTTACCTTTCCAAATTTCTACGGCTTCCCAACCACCGATTGTAAACATACCATCACTTGTTCCACCATTTCCTACAAGGGTAAAATCCATGTTGGCAAAATCCTGAGCATTGCTATTTAGGCGTAATTGACCACCGCCATTTGTTCCGCCCGTCCAATTCCAACCATATACTTGGTTTTGGTCTTTTGTAATATCAACGGTATGGTTTACCTGAGGGCCGGGCAACACACTTCCATTCATCCACATCATCAACGTATTATTCTGAATACCCATGTGTGGATTATCTATCCCAAAATCTGCAAAGTTTTCATACCCTCCGTTATCTACCTCATTACTACCCGCCCCGAATACACTGGCAGAAGCAGAAGTGGATAGAAAACGGGCTAATTTGTATTCTAAATGGTCATTTACACCATCAAATTTCAAGTACGGATTGTAGTTACTGGCTTTGTCCGCTGTTTGTAAGGCTGGCTCATGCCCAGTAGTAGCTTGAATCACATCGTAGCCTCCTATTTGGTCTGCCCAACGGGTTACGGCAGTTGTACCTGTTACACCTGCATCAGCTTTGTACCATGCTACCAAGTTGGCACTTACGCACCCCGGTGCTCCCAAATTACATCTATCTTTCGTGTTATCAAGTGCATAAGTGGCATATTTTGAATTGTAATTAATTGTGCCATTATCCGCAACCGTTTCAAGACTATTTACCAAACCATTAGTACCAACAGCACCTGTAAATTGAAAATTTGCTGTTTTATCGGTTGTTGCACCTGCTTCGAAGGCATCTGAGCAACCGTCGTTGTCAGAGTCGAGGTCTAACGAGTTTACAATTCCGTCACCATCTATATCATTATTACCAATGGGACAGTCAGTATCACCAGTCACAATAGCATAGTCTAATCCAGAGCCTTGTGTAAATGGGCGACCTACTAACTCATAAGTTGTACCAACGGTAAGTGTTGTAAGAGGTATTGGTCTTTGGTCGAATTGAACACCGTCATAATAGTATGTTCCTATATAGCCATTTGTAACGGCTGGATTAGGGCTTAAAACCATTTTAAACAGTTTACCGTTGGCATAATCAGAAGCATTGGTTGGATTGATTACGCTTGGTCGTGTTCCGGGGGTTGCAACACCGTTCTGTTCGCTCAAGGCTGTACCTCCTGAATGTCCTACACCAATCATATTGGTACTCCATTCAAAAGTTGTAATATTGGCAATATTGGTGAGACCAACCAAATGACGAGAACCTTCGGCAACAGAAGTACTGGAAGCCGTATTTATATTATTGTCAATATGTCGCCATTCCACGCTAAAACTATTAGAACCGTCTGGCACAAAAGTAATATTAGACCTAAATCGAGCAAATGAGGTAGCTCCTAATTCCGCCAAATAGCCATCAGGGGTTACATTAGCAAAAGAATTACCATCAACTTTAGTCCAAGTAGCAGCTCCGCCACTTGTTCCGCCAATTGTACAAGTTGGGTATTTAGTTTCAACCGTATCCAAAACCCCATCATTATCATCATCAATGTCAATACTATTTAACACCCCATCACCATCTGAGTCGGTATCAACTAAGACACCTTTTGTACAAGAGCCTGTACCTTGTGAGGAAGTTACGGTAAGAATTCGAGTGCCTACTGTGCCAGTACCATCATAGGTAATCGGAATCGAAACCGAAGTTTGACCAGCTGTTAAAATGGTAGATAAACTGCCTACAAAGCCAGTTCCTGCCACTGTAAAAGTTGCTAAACCAGCGGTAGCACCTGTAATCGGTACAGTTAGCGTACCTGTTTGTCCTGCTGTACCATTAGCAACAAATGTACCCGTTGAAGTAGCTGAACCACAATTAAATGTGAATGTCCCATTGGGTATTGTGAAACCATAATATGACACCGTAGAAGCCACATAAGCTGAACAAAGTGGGTCAATCGTGGTAGTAAATATAATTAAATAATCAGTATTGGGTAAAAGTCCAACCCATTCAGGATTGAAAGAAGTACTATTTGCACCACTACGAGTTTTAGGAATTGCCGAACCCGAACATTCACCTGTAATAGGGTCTTTCAAAAATAATTGTTCGGTGTTTGTTCTGGTAACTCTTGTATTAGCAGAACAAGTTGCTAATACCGCTGGAGGAGCCGTTAAAAATAAAGTATTAATTACACCTAAATTACCGTTAGCATCTGTTTTAACGGTTGCTATCTGCTTAAATGTCGTACTTGGAGCTAATCTATAATCTGTTTTCCCAGTTACTCCATTGTCGGCAACTGCCAAGGCTGCAGTTGCGAACCCACCAGAACCTGTCTGATAAACGGTTTGCCCACAAAGATTAACCGGCGGAACCTGAACTACATTACCATAGTAAGCCGCATAAGTATTTAACAAATCAAGACAGTTTGCACCAACGGTTGTGCTTACAATAACTACATAGTCACCGTTGGGCGTTAAGCCTGTCCATGCTGGGTTGAGATTGTTGGTTTCGCCCCCGCCAGTTTGTGAATTTGGGATACCATCATTGATAATCGTTGGAGCAATTGATGAACCAGAACATACATTACCTGTATAACTATAAAGTGCAAATTGGCGTGAGTCGGAGGTATTATTCAAACAAATGGTTTGATTACCCAATAAAGCATTAACTTGAATACCATGAAAAAAACCTAATTGCCCATTGGCATCAGCTTTTACTTTCCACGATTCGTTTATGACTGTGCCTACTCCTTGTGTACCTGCATAAGGTTTTGCCGTAAAATTAGCATACGCAATATTTTCTTTGGTAAGCAAATTAGGCGTTGAGTTCGTAGCAATACAAGGTAAAGCTCCATTGTAGGCTGGTGAAGAAGCACTTTGGAAAAATAACTGCGGATTATCCAACGAACGAACTACACTCGAAGAAGAACCTGTGCTTATATACCATCTAAGTTCATAACTTCTACCCGCTGTAAATACATAAGGAGTTGGAGCGGTTACAGTAGTAGCCGTAGTTGTCGTAGCGGCGTTTGAAATAAAAGTAGTTGAAACGTTGGTCGTTAAATCTTTTATGACAAGATTATACGTTAAATTTCCACCACTTGCTGTATTTGTAGTATTGGCTCTTGACTGCGTTAATCTATATTGAAAATTACCAGTGCTTGGTACAGTGATAGTAGCCGTGATATAATCATCATTGGTAACTGCCGCAGTAAAATCGGTAGAATTGACATTAGCCATTCTTAAAATAGTAATCCCACCTTCGGTTGTGTGAGTCAGTGCAATGCCTGCACCTGCCGTCATTGCTGTTGTAACAAAGCTACTTCCCGGTACAGTATTAGCAGGAGTGGCATTCGGTGTATTAGCAGGGGAATCTCCAAACCAACCTGTAAGGTAAGTATTAGCCGACCAGGTTTGTGAATGGGCTGTCTGTAAAACACCTAAAACCATGAAAAACCACAGAATCCATGCGAACGGTCGGGCATGAAAGAATTTATAAAAAAGCAATTGCCGAGTAGCAAAACGCTCTCTGAGCAACAACTGTCGCTTTTTGTGAATAGTCTGAAATCCGTTCATCATCGGACGGACTTTTGTAAAAAGGCTTTTCAACATCTGGAAAAATACATTCAATCGCTCTACCGAAATGGAGCTTTGTATTAGTCGAGTGGTTGTTGTCAGAACCGTAGCAAAAATGAGTAAAAGAGTCTTTCTCATAGCTCAATTATTAAAGTATATTATTTCAAATTATTTCTTAAAAAGCTCATTTTCAATTACTTAAAATATGAACTTCTGGTAGCTTACAAATTTCAATGCTATTCAACCACTACTAAAACCCATCAAATGAGCCTTGAAAAGTATATGTTTATACCGCCAAAATCTTTTATTAAAAGCGATATTTATACGATGATATGGATGATTTAATCCTTTCGAGAACTGATAGAAATAGGTTGTAAAATAAAAAAAGCACATCAAGACAAACCGCTGAAAAACAGCAATTTGCTTTGATGTGCTTGTCTCTAATTCAACGTAAGAAAGGTACCACATAGTGGTTTTTCTACGAGAATCAACTATGGCGGTAGTTGTTTGACTCATTGTTTATTGTTGTAAGGTATGATGTTTACCTCCTGAAGAGGCAATAGAATATAACCAAGCCTAAAAAGGCTTTTAAAAATTCAAGTTTTGAAAATTAATTACTTAGGAATGTACTTTCGGAGATTAATAATTTTAAAATACCGAACTTAATGTATTAATGATTTGGGCTGGGCAAATATAAATTAATGGTTAATTTCTTAAAACATGACAGTGAATAATGGAAAAACCTCATAAACTCACTGATGAATATGGATTCCGACCAATGATTTTATGAGGTTAGTTATTATAATGACTACTGAGAGTCTTTAACAATCTCAAAACAAAAGCTGTAAAAGCTAAATCTTTTTGGCGGAAAGATATTACGTACTAAAAGAACTTGTCTAACACTTTTGCACAAAATACGTGCCGAACACTAAAAGCATTTCTAAAAATGCCCAATATTCACATATTTACCTAAATTCTCGCTGTAATACGAGCCTCGAGATGAAATATTTACAAATTTTGAACTGCTAATAATGGAACAAAAATCATACCATTATCCCATTTTTGGGTGAGTAATACACAAAAAAAGGATACCAAATTGGCATCCTTTTGAGTATTTATCACTATTTCGTTCCGTACTTTTCGGCATATTTTCGGTAGAGACGCTTTTGTTTATCATCTAAATCTACCTTTTTACCTTGTATAAAAGCGTGTTCTACTTTTGCCGTTCGCATATCTAACACATCTCCTGTCGATACGATGAGTGTGGCGTGTTTACCCACTTGCAAAGTACCAACCATTTTATCAATGCCTAAAATTTTGGCATTATTAGCGGTGATTAATTTCAGTGCGTCTTCTTTATCCATGCCATAACCTGCCACAGTACCCGCCAAGAACGGAAGATTACGAGTTCGCCAATTTAAACCTATATATGCTAAACCCACTAATATACCTTTTTGAGCTAATAACTGAGGTAGTTTATAAGCAATGTCTGTATCGTCATCTACATTATTTGGTAAGCGATGCGTAGTATTTACAATCACAGGAATATTATTTTCTTTTAAGAAATCTGCTGCTAAAAGAGCTTCTTCCCCACCGATGATAACCATGTTTTTAACTCCTTTGGCTTTTGCAAACTGTGCGGCTTCAATGATTTCTTTTCCGTAATCAGCACTAATATACAGGATTTTAGACCCATCAAACAAACCACGCATAGCTTCCATTTTCACATTTGTAACCGTTGGATTTTTTACTTGAGCATACGCAATGGCATCGTTGAAAGTCTTATCCAATTCACGAAGCATATCATCTCTTTTGTCGTTTTTCTTCGTAGTAGCACTGAAATTAGTAAAATCAATTTCACGTTTGAAATAACCTACCCAGTTTAGATGAATACCATCGTCTTTTTTCAATACGGCATCTTCCCAGTTCCAACCGTCCATTTGCATGATAGATGACATCCCCGCTACAATATCTCCTTTTGGGGTAGCTTGTGTTATTAAAATTCCGTTACTTCTAACAGTCGGAATCAACTCTGAATCAGTATTGTAAGCAATCAAAGCCCTTACGTGAGGGTTGATTCCTCCTACTTCTGTCACATCGCTTGTAGCCCGCACGGAGTTTATTTCCACCAGTCCAATCTCATTAGCTGGCGATATCAAACCAGGGTAAATCTTTTTGCCCGCTACATCAATGGTTTCGGTTTTGGTTTTATCATAAGCTGTTCCTGCACCTCCTACGGCGGTAATAATACCTTTATCAAAAACAATTACCCCGTTTTCAATAACTTGACCCGCAGCGGTGTGAATGGTCGCTCCTACCAACGCAATTGGTTTCGTTTGCGGACTTCCAGCCGCTTGATTTTGAGCAAAAATGGTATTCGTTAAAAAACTCAATACCACTATATATATGTATTTCATGATTTTATTCAATTTTAATGCTTTTCTTTAAAATATTATGTTAATCCCTAACTCCTACTTACCACAACCATCTTGGATATTCAAAGTACCAAATGCTTTGAAAGCTCCTGATTCTTCGTTTATGTCTCCTTCCGAATTGCAATAAAACTGTCTTGGTCTTTTCATTTCTGGTTTGGCGGTAGCAGCTCCACCAGCTTTAGCCATTAACATTTTTTGAATAATTCTGTTACGTTCGGCGGCAATATTAGCTCTGAGTTGTTTATCTTTTTCAATGTCGAAATAAACAGCTCCGTCGATAATAACTTTCTCAGGTTTAGCATAAACAGACAGGGGGTTATTATTCCAAAGTACCACGTCTGCATCTTTTCCTACTTTAATACTTCCTAAACGATTATCCAAGTGCATCATTTTTGCAGGGTTCAACGTTACCATTTTCCATGCTTCCTCCTCACTCATGCCACCGTACATAACAGTTTTAGCCGCTTCTTGATTTAATCTGCGAGCCATCTCTGCATCATCCGAATTAATAGAAGTGTTCACGCCTACTTTTGTCATCAAGGCAGCATTAAATGGAATTGCTTCTTTTACTTCCATTTTGTAAGCCCACCAGTCAGAGAACGTAGAGCCACTCGCACCGTGTGCTTTCATTTTATCCGCCACTTTGTAACCTTCCAAAATATGGGTGAACGTATTTACTTTAAATCCTAAAGAATCTGCCACTTTCATCAACATATTAATTTCAGATTGTACGTAAGAGTGGCAAGTAATAAAACGTTTTTTGTTCAAAATTTCTACTAAAGCGTCTAATTCTAAATCTCTTCTTACTGGTAAACCCGCAGGATTTTTCATGGCTTTTTCGTATTCTTTTGCTCTTAGGAAAGCATCCATCATAATCTGCTCAACGCCCATTCTGGTTTGAGGGAAACGGATTCTGGCACGGTCGCCCCAATTGGCTTGCTTTACGTTTTCGCCCAAAGCAAATTTAATAAAACCATCCATGTTCGGAATTTTTAGGGCATCAGGAGCTTCACCCCATTTTAATTTAATGATTGCCGATTGTCCACCAATACAGTTTGCCGAACCATGTAAAAGTTGTGATGAAGTAACACCACCTGCCAACTGACGATAGATGTTAATATCTTCAGAATTGACTACATCCTCCATTCTAACTTCTGCTGTCACCGACTGAGTTCCTTCATTTACGGCAATCAGGGCAATGTGTGAGTGTTCATCAAAAATACCGTTGGTCAAATGTTTACCCGTTCCGTCAATCACTTTCGCACCTACACTGGATAGATTTTTGCCAAATTGAGCAATTTTTCCATTCTGAATTAATACATCCGCATTCTGAACGATTCCCGTAGATTCATTTGTCCAAACGGTAGCATTTTTTACTAAAATCGTTTCAGCTTTTGGTTTTTCTTCGCTTCCGTAGCCATTAAATGGATAAACAATTTTACCTATCTCAATTTTTGCTTTTTTAGCAGTATCCAATTTTGCGGGCGTTTCTTTAATAGCTTCCTTAAAGGTAGCCACAAAAGTTAGAGGCTTTCCTTCAGCATCTACTCCGTCTCCTTTTATATTCTTACCGTCGTAATAAGCACTAATCCGAGAATCTCCTTTTTCTTTCTTGGCATCTAATTTCATTAGTATCGTCAATAAATCATTTGAACGACTCACTTTGGGAGTAACTTTCACCGAATCAGTTACCACAATTTGGTATTCAGGTTTATCTACTTTTCCTGTAATATTCAACTTCAATTTATTATTGTTGCCAACGGTCAAATCATACACACCACGCAAATCTTTCACCGACATATCCGATAAAACGTAGCGTTTACCTTTTACCCAGTTTTCGTAGATTACGTTACCATCTTTAAATAAATTATCAGAGGTAATCAGGAAATTGGCTAACATTCCTGCCTTTAATGCCCCAACCATATTATCTACTTTTAGTATGGATGCTGGCGTAGAAGTTAAAGAAGCCAAAGCTGTTTTTTCATCTAAACCGTTCTCAATGGCTTTGCGAAGATTTCCCCAAAAGTCAGTTTTTGATTTCAGATTAGCCGTAGTCAAGGCAAAGTTTATACCCGCTTTTGCCAAGATACCAGCATTGGCAGGTGCCATTTCCCAGTGTTTCATATCGGCTAAAGATACCACACTGGCATCGTATGGGTCTTCTACATCGGGAGTAGTAGGAAAATTTAGGGGCAAAATCAAATTAGCACCAATGGCTTTCACTTCATCAAGCCGTTGGTATTCGTCGCCCATTCCTTTAATAATGTATTGTATTCCGAATTCTTTACCAATCTTATTGGCTCTGAGAACCCCTAATTTATCACCCACTTCAAAGACTTGCGGAATACCTTGATTGTTATTGAAAGCATCCAACGAGATATTAAACTCTGCTTTGCCTTTTGTTTTTTTATACCAATCGGCATCTAAGTACGTTTGGCGAAGCAAAGCCACCGACCCCATCAATGAGTTAGGATAATCTTGAGTAGATGTACCTTTTGAAAAGGAATAATGTGATGATACTCTACTTTTCAATAAGGCTTCTTGGTCTCTTCCATCAGTAAGGGCTACCAAAGCGGAAGTTCCCCGCACGATTCCATCTTGCACGTGCGAAATCGCCGCTCCAAAGCCCATTTTACGCAACTCTTCGGCGGCTGTAGTATTAATAGTAAATAAATTAGCGGCATCGTTTTCGGGTAAAATGGCTTGATTCCAGTTATAGGCCCCTTTTTTCTTAGATTCAAACTGCGGGTCTCCTCTGAAACCGCCAAAACCCTCCCGCTTGGCTTCGGGTACACCGTAGTTAGCATACGCCTCTACTAAGGATGGATAAATTCTTTTACCCTTCAAATCCACAACGGTCGCACCTAATGGGATAGCAATACCCTTTCCAACTGATTCTATCAATGAACCTCTAATGATGAGGGTTGCTCCTTCCAGAACGGTATTAGCATCTGTAACAATGGTAGCATTGGTAAAAGCGTACAAATCTACTCTTTCATCTTGTACTCCATTTCGGGGAAAGGTTTGGGTTTGAGCATACAGGGTGGGACTCAATATAAGAACACTGAGTAATGCGATAAACAGTTTTTTCATTGGTTATTTGATTTTTGGTAGTGATGAATAATTTTCTTAAAAAGAAAGACTAAAATAGAATATCCTACTCAGAAAACCTGCATTTGTTACCATGATTTTAAAAAAATGGCTGGGCAAATCTATATAAGACATTATAGAGAAAACTCAATATGGCAAAAGTTGTTTATGTTCTATTTTCTAAAAAATTGGGTGAAATCAATTTGTAATTACTTATTGAACGTCAAAAAAAAATATTTTTGGCTGTAAACGTTTCCGTAAACGTTTACGGAAAAATATTCAATAAAACCCTTGAATAGTCATATTTTTTTAATATATCTTTATGATAAATAATACTTATCTGAGTGAAAATGGTACTTTTTAACCAAAATAAAATTATGTTGATTAACCCAAAAAATAGTGATGATGTGGTGATGTGGAATGAGTTCCGTCAAGGAAATCACGCAGCATTTACACAGATTTATCAGAATTATGTATCATTCCTTTATAACTACAGTACCAGCATCACCCCCGACCGTGAGCTGATTAAGGATTGCTTACATGATTTATTCGTTGAGCTTTGGAAAAATCACCAAAATTTAGGAGAAACTACCTCCGTTAGATTTTACCTGATGGCTTCTATTAAACGTAAATTGGTTAGACACATCGAAACAAACCAACGTCATACGCAACATTATGAGGCTTATTACTTGGAAAACCCTGATTATATTGGTTCTCACGAGCATCGTTTAGTAGCTTTTGAAGAGGAAAAGTCATTAGCTGATAATCTTAGTACTTCATTTAGATACCTGACAAAACGCCAAAGAGAAGCCGTTTCTCTTAAGTATTTTCAAGACATGGATACTGATGAAATTTCAAACGCTATGAATATCAACCCACAGTCAGTTTATAACTTGATATTTGGAGCATTAAAAATACTGAAAGAACATATTTCGCCTGAAAAAATGGCATTTGTATAATTTTTTGTGAATAAAAAAAGCCCGATTTGCGACAAGTCGGGCTTTTTTCGTTTATCAAATTCTCATTTTTATAGATTAAATTATTTTTAGTTCAATATAATGAGTAGAAAAAACACCTTCCTCGCTTTTGAAATAAAGTACAAAATAAACTTAAAAAAATAATAAAAGTGGCAATGAATTTTCAAAAATACGAAGAATACCATTCCGAAGATTTTGCTACTGACTCACATTTTTCAGAGTGGGTTCACTCGCCAAATAATAGAGTTATCTCTATTTTTTGGGAGACCTTTCTGGAAAAATACCCATACAAAGCGTATGACATAGAAATGGCTCGAAACAAAGTATTAAATCCGCATAAAATAACAGCGGAAGGTCTCAGTGAAGACGAAATTTATGTTTTATGGCAGAGAATCACTCAAACCATTAGAGCAAATCATTAGAACAAAAATTGCATTTACTCATTTACTAATACTCGAAAATAAACTATTCAAAAAACTCCTTATGTCAAAATAAAAATTCATTCAATTCAAAATCACAAAAAACAAATCCAACTTAATCCAATAAATATGAGTATGAAATCTTTACAAAAATTTCGGAGTAACGTCAGATGGGCTATGTGCCTATTTATTTCGATGCTTACCCTTTCTGGTTATGCACAACAAGCAGTAACTGGAAAAGTAACTTCATCGGAAGATGGCGTTGGCATTCCTGGCGTAAGTGTTGCCGTAAAAGGTACAAGCAAAGGTACTACCACCGACGCATCAGGTAATTATAAAATTTCTGTAGCTGAAAAATCAACTTTAACTTTTTCAGCAATAGGCTTTAATTCACAAGAAGTGTCGGTAGGTACAAGAACCATTATCGACATTAAGATGATTGCAGATGTTCAGTCTTTGAACGAAGTAGTAGTAGTTGGTTATGGTACTCAAAAGAAGAGTCAATTAACGGGAGCTATTTCTTCAGTAACTCCAAAACAAATCACAGAGATGCCTATCACCAACCTCGGGCAAGCTATACAAGGACGTATTGCTGGGGTGGATGTGGCACAATCGGGTAGCCGACCAGGCTCTACTCCGAACGTCTTGATTCGTGGTCGCCGTTCATTTAATGCTGGGAATAATCCATTGTACGTAGTAGATGGAATTCCAATGACAGGTGACAGAAACGAATTAATGAATGGTCGTCCTTTTGATTTTGCCTCGGGAGGTTACGAAGACATCAACCCCAATGATGTGGCTTCGATGGAAGTATTAAAAGATGCTTCGGCAGCCGCAATTTATGGGGCGAGAGGAGCAAATGGAGTAATTTTGATTACCACTAAAAAAGGAAATACCAAAGGAAAGACCACAATCACTTATGATAATTTTTTCGGAACGAGTAAAGTTTTAGATAAAATTCAATTATTCAGTGGTGCTGAATTCGCCGAATACGTGCGTGAAGCATACCGTGCTACGGGGGGGTACAAAGATGTTAATGGAAATCCTGTTCCGACGGGTGTTGCAGATGCGTTTGCAGATTCAAAAGTGGCAGTTTTGGGTGGAGACCCCGCTGTTGCTGATGGAATTGCCAATAATAGAAATACCGATTGGCAATCTTTAATGTTGAAAACGGGGGTAACTCAAAATCACACGCTGGGAATTCAAGGTGGTAATGAAAAAACGCAGTTTTACATTTCGGGCGGTTTCTTCCAAGATAAAGGTATTGCAGAAGGCTTAGATTTTAGTCGTTATTCATTCCGTGCCAACCTTGACCACCAGTTGAACAAAACATTCAAAATCAGTGTATCTTCTTACATGATGACCAGTTTAAGAAATGGTGCCAGTTTGAATCCTTATGCTTTTTCATTACAACAGAACCCATTGGCTAATCCTTATAATGCGGATGGAAGTATAAAATTTGCTCCAACTAATGATGCTTTATTAACCAACCCATTGGCTGAAATAGTGCCTGGTGCTCAAGTAGATGAAATCAAAAAATATCGTATTTTCAACAGTCTTAGTTTAGAGGCTAAAATTATTGATGGTTTAACATACAAAGTTAATTTCGGACCTGATTTCACCGTTGCACGTGGTGGGCGTTTCATTGGAGCTTTCACAAACACTAATAAAGGAGGAGGTAATTTTGCCTCAACTAATAATCAATTTGGTTTTAACTGGACACTTGAAAATATTATCAATTATAATAAAACTTTCTCAGGTGGTCACAGTATTAATTTTACTGCCTTACAGTCTATCCAGAAAGAAAATTTCGAGTACAATAGCTTATCCAATTCGGGAGTTCCCGTTGAAACTCAACAGTTCTTTAGTCTTGGTGCCGCCACTGGAACAAACCGTGTTGTTGGTAGTAATTTAATTCAATGGGCAATTGAATCATACATGGGACGTATCAATTATGATTACAAGGATAAGTACTTAGTTACAGCCACATTACGTAGAGATGGTTCTACCAAATTCGGTGAAAATGTAAAATATGGTATTTTTCCAGGAGTTGCTTTAGCTTGGAATATAAGCAATGAAGCATTTTTAAAAGAACTCCCTGCTATTGATCAATTGAAATTAAGGGCAAGTATTGGAACGGTGGGTAACCAAGGAGTTGTACCTTATCAAACACAAGGTCAGTTGGTTGGAACAACGTATGCTTGGAATAATGCTTCTGCCCCTGGTTATCGCCCAAGTACTATTGGTAATCCTAACTTGAAATGGGAAACTTCAACTTCTAAAAATATTGGTTTAGACTTTTCTCTTTGGAGAGGAAAATTGTCTGGTTCATTAGAATTGTATCAAACCAATACCACTGATTTACTTTTGTCTGATTTCTTACCAACTTCTATCGGATTTGAAGCCGTTACCCGTAACGTAGGCGAAACCCAAAATTCGGGTATTGAATTAGGCATTACAACCGTAAACATTGACAAAGGTGGTTTCAAGTGGTCTTCTGATATTGTTTTTACTAAAAATACGGAGAAAATCATCTCATTATATAACGGAGCAAAAGACGACATTGGTAATAAATGGTTCATTGGACAGCCTCTTTCTGCAATTTTTGATTACCGCAAATTAGGCATTTGGCAAACCAACGAAGCCGACGCAGCAAAAGCGTTAGGAAGTTCAGTTGGACAAATAAAAATTGAAGATAACAATGGGCGTGATGCCAAGGGGAATCTAACTGGGCTACCTGACGGTAAAATTACGCAAGACGATAGAGTAATATTAGGGTCAGATATTCCAAATTGGACGGGTAGTATCACCAACCGATTTAGCTATAAAGGGTTTGATTTGAGCTTTATTTTCTATGCTCGCCAAGGACAAACTATTATTTCGGGTTTTCACCAAAACTTGAACCAATTGGCAGGTCGTTATCAACAAATGAAGGTTGATTATTGGACACCAAATAACCCTACGAATGAGTTTCCACAGCCAAAATCTAATCAAGAATTCCCTGTAAACAATGGAGCTATCATCAATTTTGATGGTTCATTCGTAAAACTTCGCAACATTAATTTTGGATATGCGGTACCACAAAAAATTGCGAACAAATTGGGTTTAGAGTCATTGAGATTATTTACCAGTATTCAACAACCATTTATTTGGTCAACTTATCGTTCAAAGTACAATGGAGTGGACCCCGAAACAGCAGGTAATACCGTAAGCAGAGACGTTACACCAGCGACTACGATAACTACATTCGGGATAAACGCTAAATTTTAATTCTCATTTTACCCTGCAAGGGATTAATAAATAGAACGATGAAATGTTATTTATGAATTATTTACATGAATAATTTCAGGAAAAAAGATAAAACAATGAAAAAAACATATCTAAGTTTTAAAAAGACAATTGCCTTAATGAGTTTTGCAGTTTTCATGCTCATTAGTCAATCTTGCTCGGACGTTCTCAAAGAAGAAGTCATTTCGGGCGTTAGTAACGATTATATCAATACTCCTGCGGGGTTCAATGCCGCTATCAATTCTGCCTACTCCTCATTAAGAGGCTTTTATGGAACGCAAATGGGTTTAACCGTAACCGAATACGGTACAGATTTATACGCCACAGGGGCAGATGGTAGTTATAAAGGTTTTCACTTTTATGATGGACAACTGAACTCTCAAGTGGATTGGCTAAAATTAATTTGGGATGAATTGTACAGAGGAATTAACACCTGTAACGCTGTTATTGAAAGAGCCCCACAGGCAACGGGAATTTCGGATGTTTTAAAAAAACAAAGAGTAGCCGAAATGAAATTTTTAAGAGGACATTATTATTTCCTTTTACTACAACAATGGGGAGGTGTAGATTTAAGATTAACAGAAACATTAGCACCTACCAAAGTAACGAAAAGAGCTACCGAAGCTGAAATGTTTACAGCCATTATCGCTGACCTTGAAGGAGCATTGCCAGACTTAGAAAACAAAGCAAAATCTTCTGATTATGGACGTGCTACCAAAGCCGCAGCAGAACATTTATTAGCTCGGGTTTATTTAGCAAAAGCAACATCTTCGGCAAAAGCAACCGACGACTATACAAAAGCGGCAACATACGCACAGAATGTAATTTCAAATTATGGATTCAAATTATTACCAGATTTTGCAAGTGTGTTTTCTCAGGGAGCTGGTGAGGTTAATGATGAAGTAATTTTTGCTGTTCAATACACGTCTGACCCTGCTACTAACTTAGCACCACCCCCTTTAAACAATGCACAGCCAAGCGGAGATGGCAATACGCAAGGTAATAACCTCCATTTATTTTTTGGAATGCAATACGATACGCAAGCCGGTATGACCCGAGATATTTTTTATGGCAGACCTTTCAAGCGTTTACGCCCCACAAAATATTTTATTGAAAATGTTTTTGCTATTGAAAATCGTGTTAATGACTCTCGATACAAAAAATCATTCAGAGATACTTGGTTAAGCAATCTCCCTGGTAGCTATAATACGGCATTTGATGCTTCTAAAGCAAGAGTAACATTTAAGTTAGGAGACACGGCCATTTATATGCCAGGTTTTGAAATGCCTTTAGCAGAACGTGCTAAAAGACCTTATCAGGTTTTAGTACCAAGTGCTTATAATGAAATTCTTTTCCCAACTTTAACGAAATTTATGGACCCACTTCGTCCAGACAGAACCTATGCTCCTGGAAGTCGTGATTTCTTAGCTTTCCGTTTAGCTGATACTTATTTGATGTTGGCTGAAGCAAAATTGTTTACAGGGAAAATTCAGGAAGCTACTGATGCCGTTAATGTGGTAAGACGTAGAGCCGCATGGGCAGGACGAACAGCACAAATGGAAATTACCCCCGCACAAATGACTTTTGATTTTTTAATGGATGAGCGTGGACGTGAATTAGCAGGTGAGCAAATTCGTTGGATGGATTTAAAGCGTTGGGGTAAGTTAGTAGAAAGAGTAACTAAATACAATCCACAAGCATCAGCCGTGAGAGAATTTCATAACTTGAGACCTATACCTCAAGCACAGATTGACCGAACTGAAGGCGGTGCAACAGCTTTTCCTCAAAATCCTGGATACTAATTTAGAGGATAGAGAAAAGAAAGTGGGTTAAATTGAAATTTCAATTTAACCCACTTTCTTTTTACCGCTCACCATCTATAAAATACGCAAAAAATCTACTTTCTGTCTTCTATCCTCTAACTCAAACGGTCTTTAAAGCTCTCGTACCCAAAAGTTTTAATTAAATCGAAAGTATCGTTTTCACGCCAAATACCAATTGATGGAAGATTTACACCATTAAAAGTAGTAGTTTTCACCATCGTATAGTGAATCATATCATCAAAAACGATTGAATCACCAATTTTCAAGGGTTCATCAAAAGAATAATCTCCGTAGAAATCTCCTGCCAAACACGTCATTCCTCCAAAACGATAAGTAGGTTTACCAGCTACGGGTTCTTGATGAGCATTTAAAATTTTAGGTTTGTAAGGCATTTCCAAAGTATCGGGCATATGAGCTGCAAAACTCACATCCAAAATCGCTACGTTAATTCCTTGAGAATCAATAATATCCAAAACCGTTGAGGTCAAATAACCCGTTCGCCAACCTACTGCCGAACCTGGTTCCATGATGATTTTTAGATTTGGGAAACGAGATTTCAATCCTTTCAATACGGATATTAAATGCTCGGGTTCATAGTCGGCACGGGTAATTAAATGTCCTCCGCCCAAGTTCAGCCATTTTGCCTGTTTTAGTAAATCTCCAAAACGTTCTTCGATGGCTTTCAATGTTCTTTCCAGCGTGTAAGAATCATTTTCACAAAGTGTGTGCGAGTGAAGCCCTTCAATACCTTCGGGTAGTGTATCACCCAACTGATTACGAGTAATACCCAATCGTGAACCCGCAATGCAAGGATTGTACATATCTGTCTCTACCTCAGAATACTGCGGATTGATTCGGAGTCCACAACTTACACCACCAGCGATTGCTCTTTCCTTGAATTTATTAAATTGATTCAAGGAATTAAATGAAATGTGGTTGGAGTATTTTAATAATTCATCAAATTCTGAATCCAGATATGCAGGAGAATAGACGTGTGTTTTACTACCCATTTCCTCAAAACCCAAACGAGCTTCGTTCAGAGAACTTGCTGTTGAGCCAGCTAAATATTGCCGAACCATTGGAAAAGTAGAGAACATAGAAAAGCCCTTTAAGGCACAAATTATTTCAATGCCCGCTTGCTCTTGAACGTATTTTAGTAATTCTAAATTTTTCCTTAAAAGCCTGTCTTCCAAAACATAACAGGGTGAAGGGATTTGATTGAAATCTATCATTATTATTTCGAACTCTCGAAAGTTTTTTTACTTTCAAGAGGTTCATTTGCACAACTTCCCGAAAGTTTTTTACTTTCGGGAAGTTTGAATTCAAAATATTTATTTATTAATACTCATGCGGAAGAACTCCGTTAATTTCCTCGTGCCACGGTAAGCCATGTTTGTTGAGCATTGCCATAAACGGGTCAGGATTCATTTCTTCGCAATTCCACACTCCCGGTTGCATCCATTCTCCAGTTATCATCATCATAGCTCCAATCATAGCAGGTACGCCCGTAGTGTAACTTACACCTTGAGCTTGTACTTCACGCCAGCAGTCTTGGTGCTTACAGTTATTCCAGATGTAATAAGTTTTATCTTTTCCGTCTTTGATACCTTTGATTTGACAACCGATGGAAGTCTCGCCCGTGTAGTTTTCACCCAACGTTCCTGGCTCTGGAAGAACCGCCTTCAAAAACTCTAACGGAACGATATCCATTCCTTGAAATTTGATGGGTTGAATAGAAGTCATCCCAACGTTTTCTAATACTTGCAAATGGGTAATATATTGCTGACCGAACGTCATCCAGAATCTTGCTCTTTTCAACGTTGGAAAGTTTTTCACTAAAGATTCTAATTCTTCGTGATACAGTACATAAGATTCTTTTGGACCGATACCGGGGTAATCAATGGGTTTATGAATTGACATGGGTGGAATTTCTACCCATTCTCCATTTTCCCAATAACGACCATTCTGAGTAATTTCACGAATATTAATTTCTGGATTGAAATTGGTAGCGAAAGCCTTCCCGTGGTCGCCAGCATTACAATCTATAATATCCAAGTAGTGCATTTCATCGAAATGATGCTTTTGGGCATAGGCGGTAAATACTTGAGTAACACCGGGGTCGAAACCACAACCTAAAAGTGCCATTAACCCTTTTTCTTTAAAACGCTCTTGATAAGCCCATTGCCAAGAATATTCAAACTTGGCTACGTCTTTAGGCTCATAATTGGCGGTATCCATGTAATGCACATTTGTTTCCAAACAAGCATCCATGATGGTAAGGTCTTGGTATGGTAAAGCCACGTTTATTACCATAAAAGGCTTCACTTCATTAATCAATGCTACTAATTCAGGAACATTATCTGCATCTACCTGAGCCGTTTGAACTTTAGTTGGTAAGCCAATTTTAGCACATTCTTCGGCGATAGCGTCACACTTACGCTTTGTCCGACTGGCTAAAACTACTTCTGAAAATACATCGGGATTCATGGCACATTTCTTCACTACCACATTTCCAACACCACCCGCACCAATGATTAAAACTTTCTTTGACATTTTGTTTTTGATTTCTGTTGATAAGAATAATACAAAATTAGTTAAACCAGCATAAATAACCGTTGGGTTATCGGTTAAATTTGTAACAAAACTTGCTTTGTAGAGATAAATCCAATCTAAAATCGTTATTCATGAACCAAACTAATACCGCATTTGTAACGGCTCTTTCCATTATACTTTTGGGTTATTTATTGAAACAAAAGAATATTGTCTCCGAAAAAGAAGGGACGGTCGTCTCTAAACTATTGATGCACAGTACATTTCCTGCTTTGATTTTTATTACGATGGTTCGGGTAAAAATAGAACTCAATTTACTCTTTTTACCATTCATTGCCTTTTGTTTTTCGGTATTAACCATGTATTCGGCACGCTACGTATTCAAAAATCAAGTAAAACAATTAAAGGCTTTGCTGATAATGGGGTGCGGAGGTTTCAATCTTGGGCTTTTTGCTTATCCGCTCATTGATGGCATTTGGGGACCAGCGGGCATGGTTTACGCTGCGATGTTTGATAGTGGTAATTCGTTTGCGGTATTTGGTTTAGTTTACGGAACGGGCGTTTTTATGTCGGAAGGGAATGCTGAAATTTCTAAACGGGAAAATATAAAAAAGGCATTTATCAAAATTATTACTTTACTCCCTTTTCAAGCCATCTTATTGGGTATTTTCGTTAATCTTAGTGAAATCCAATTACCAGACGAAGTTTTGTACATTTTAGATGTTTTAGCCAAGGGCAATAAAGTAATCGTATTACTCATCATGGGTATTTATCTAAACTTCTCCATTCCGAAAGAGATATTCAAAAAGAGCATTAACGTACTACTAATCAGATACTTCTGGGGTTTATTATTAGGCTTTATTTTTCTTTACTATTTACCAGTAGAACAATTATATCGCAACGTACTGCTCATTATTTTGATTGTACCAGTGGGTATGACTTTACTACCATTTTCGGATGAACTGGGCTACGATACGAAAACTGCGGGTGTATTAGTTAATCTTTCGATGCTTATCAGTTTTGTATTGATGTGGGGCTTGGTGGTTGGTTTGAAACTTTTTTGAGAAAATTCCGAAATTGTCCATGAAGACACGGACAATTTCGGAATAAATCTGCTATTTCACGCCTTTCATCAGGGGAATGGCATTTCTTAGTACGGCTTTTACAAAATGAACAAATAGTGGTGCTGGATTGGCTACGTTAGATTTATATTCAGGGTGAAACTGAACGCCAATGAAAAAAGGATGGTCTTTCAGTTCTACTACTTCTACCAAACCAGATTCGGGGTTAATGCCCGTAGGAATCAAACCAGCAGTTTTGAATTTATCTAAGTAGGCATTATTGAATTCGTAGCGATGACGATGGCGTTCTTGAATGTTCAATTTTCCGTAAATATGGTGGGCTAAAGAACCTTTTTCTAACTTACAAGCATAAGCTCCCAAACGCATCGTTCCTCCTTTGATGGTTACAGATTTTTGTTCTTCCATTAAATCAATCACGGGATTGGTGGTCTCTGAATTCATTTCTGACGAATGGGCATCCTCTAACCCCATCACATTTCGAGCATATTCAATCACCGCACATTGCATACCCAAGCAGATTCCGAAGAAAGGAACTTTATTCTCACGGGCATATTTTACCGCATTTATTTTTCCTTCGATACCTCGTTCACCAAACCCTGGGGCTACTAAAATTCCATCTAAATCTTCCAATTTCTTTTCGTAACCTGTTTCAACTAACTGTTCTGAAGAAATCCAAATGATGTTCACTTTGGTTTCATTAACTGCCCCCGCATGAATGAGTCCTTCGGCAATAGATTTGTAAGAATCTTTTAGTTCAACATACTTTCCGACCAAGCCAATATTGACTTGTTCCGTTGGGTTTTTCAACTTTCCTAAGAAATTTTTCCAACTTTCGAGGTCTGCATCCTTATCGTTATAAATGTCCAATTTGTAGAGTGTTCGTTGGTCGAGTTTCTCTTTACGCATTAGAAGTGGAACGTCATAGATTGTCTCTGCATCAATAGCTTCAATCACATCATTCGGAGAAACGTTACAGAACAACGCAATTTTTCTCCGCATTTCGGTAGGTATGGGGTGTTCGGTTCTACAAACGATAATATCTGGTTGAATTCCGTGTTCCGACAAAGCTCTTACTGAGTGTTGGGTCGGTTTTGTTTTCAATTCCCCTGCCGATGCTAAATAAGGCACAAGGGTAAGATGGATAAACAAGGTATTTTTTTCGCCTAAATCCCATTTCAATTGTCGGGCAGCTTCAATAAATGGCAATGATTCGATATCACCCACACAACCCCCGATTTCGGTAATAACAATGTCATAAAGCCCTGTATCACCCAATAACAAGATATTCTTTTTTATCTCGTCGGTAATATGTGGAACTACTTGAACCGTTTTGCCGAGATAATCCCCCCTCCTTTCTTTCGTAATAACGTTGTGATAAATTCTTCCCGTGGTGATGTTATTGGCTTGTGAAGTAGGAACACCCAAAAAGCGTTCGTAATGCCCAAGGTCAAGGTCGGTTTCTGCTCCGTCGTTGGTTACGTAACATTCGCCGTGTTCGTAAGGATTAAGTGTACCGGGGTCGATGTTAATGTAGGGATCGAACTTCTGAATAGTTACCGATAAACCTCTGGCTTGCAACAATTTAGCTAACGATGAAGCCACAATTCCTTTGCCCAATGATGATGTTACACCGCCCGTAACGAAAATGTATTTTGCGGTTTTAGGTTGCCCTTTGCCTGACATGATATATAATTTTAATGTTAGTCGTAAGAAGAATGTAAATAAAATTCACCTATCGCCAATCAGAGCGATATGCTTGTTGCAAAACAATACGAATGGAGAATTTGAAACAAAACGTAGGAGGAGGATGAATCCGCAACCTGTTGTTACGGGATACAAAGTTAAGTTAATTTTATGGAATGAGT
>JALONS010000401.1 GCA_025454855.1 Arcicella sp. | reverse complement strand
TGAGAATTTGACAAATATAAGTAGAGTTATTACCGCCGGTAGAACATTAAATCAACTCTATGACGAAATCAGAACCACTAATAACCAAAACTATAACAATCGAATCAATTTAAGATTTGATTACACAATAGATAAAAAAAATTCGATACTATTTACCCCAAGAATAAGTTTTCAAGGCAATAGCTCTTCGAGCATCGTAAATGGTAAAACTTCATTTGGAGATAGCCCAATTAACGAAATCAATACAAACAACTTAAGAAATAGCAATGGATTTAGACTCGGGGGGGATTTGATGTTTAGACATAAATTTGCCAAATTCGGGAGAACAATTTCAATAAACTTTAATCTAAACAACAATACAAATAATAGAAATGACACGTTAAAATCACTTAATAAATTCTTTTCTCCTTCAAAATTGGTTAATATCAATCAAGCCATTGATAACGATACCGAGTCTGATGCGTATGGACTGAGATTAAGTTATACTGAGCAAATTAAGAAAAAAGGGCAACTCGAAATGAGTTACCAATTAGGAGTCACAAACAGTAATACTGATAGAAAAACTTTGAATTTCTCGCAAGCCGAAAATAGTTATTCATTGTTGGATACCAATTTGACAAATCAGTTTGAAAATCAATATTTGAATAATCGAATCGGCCTTAGCTTTAGAGTTGGTGGATTCGGAGGTGGTGATTTTGGAGGTGGAATGGGTGGTCGTGGGAATTATAGTGGAGGATTTGGTGGTCAAGGTAACGTACCAAACCCAAATCAGAGAAATCAACAATTGCCGCAAATACAAAACCAGCCAAAACTTTCGTATGGTTTTGGTTTCAATATTCAAAATGCACAACTGGTTGGAAATCAATTATATCCAAGAATCTTTAAGACAGATGTTTCATTTAATAATCTACTGCCAAATGCTAATATTAGGTATCAATTCAATAAAAGCAGCAATATCAGGTTATTTTATCGCACTCAAACTGTTGCCCCAACAATTGCACAATTACAGAACGTAGTTGATAACTCAAATCAGTTATTTTTTAGAACGGGTAATCCTAATTTAAAACAAGAGTATTCTCATAGTTTAAACCTAAGATTCAATACAACAAATCTCCAAAAAGCAATAACGTTTTTTGCTTTTGTTAATGCTAATTTGACAAATGATAATATCACCAATGCTACTTTTGTTGCGAGTAAAGATACTTTAATAAATGGGATTTTGCTGCGTAGAGGCGGACAATTGAGCAAACCAGTAAACTTAGACGGAAATTACAACATCAGTTCATTTTTATCTTTAGGGCTTCCAGTAACATTAATTAAAAGCAACCTCAACTTTAACGGTGGATTAAGATACGTTAAAACCCCGGGATTAATCAATAATTTGCGAAATAATTCAAATAATTATGTATTAAGTGGAGGTTTAACCCTAAGTAGTAATATTAATGAAAACATTGACTTTACAGCAACCTACATGGCAAACTACAACATTGTCAAGAACGAAGCTGCATTTTCAAACCTTGATAATAATTTTTATTTCCATACCGTTAATTTCAATTTTAATTACCAAAGTAAAAAAGGATTCATCACGAATACTCTATTAAATCAGTACCTTTATACTGGTTTATCCGATGGATTTAATCAAAACTTTACTTTGTGTAATTTAAGTTTTGGACAAAAATTATTTGCAAAACAAAGAGGGGAATTAAAAGTAACAATTTTTGATATTTTCGGCCAGAATAACAGTATAACAAGAAATATTACTGAAACTTATATCGAAGATGTCAGGTCTCTGGTTCTTACAAGGTATTTTATGTTTACATTTACCTATAATATTAGAAATTTTAGATAAGGCGAAGATATATTATTTTGAATTTTAAAAAATATACCCCAACGTGGCTAAATACAAAGTTTAATTGTAAATAAAAAGAGTTGAGTCATTTCAAAATTTAGGATGATTCATGTTTCAAGCAAGTTCTTTGTACTGAGTTCTATAAAGATTTGCGTAATAACCATCTTTTTCGAGTAGTTCTTCGTGTCGGCCAACCTCAACAATTTCGCCCTTCTCCAATACAACTATCTTATTAGCTTTTTGGATTGTACTAAGTCTATGTGCAATTACCAAAGCGGTTCGACCCTTCATTAATTTTTCGATGGCATTTTGGATTAATTCCTCAGTTTCAGTATCAACCGATGAAGTTGCTTCATCAAGAATAATGATTTTAGGGTCTTGAACCATCGCACGAACAAAAGAAATAAGCTGTCTCTGTCCTACAGACAGCGTTGCCCCTCTTTCCATGACGTTGTAATCGTAACCATCTGGCAGCTGCATAATAAAATCATGCACTCCAACCAATTTAGCTGCTTCGATAATTTTTTCACGTTTAATTGTAGTATCGCCCATTGTAATATTACGTTCGATAGAATCCGAAAAAAGGAAAACATCCTGCAAAACAACTCCAATTTGTTGTCGTAGCGAACCTAACTCAAAATCATCAATATTTATTCCATCAACCAAAATTTTACCTTTATTAATCTCATAAAACCTTGATAACAAATTTATTATCGATGATTTTCCAGCACCAGTAGCCCCAACAAAAGCGATTGTTTCACCTTTTTGTGCCGAAAAATTAATATTCTTCAAAACATACCTGTCATCATTATAAGCGAACCATACATTCTTAAAACTAACTTCACCATTGAGTTCAGTTTTAATAATTCCGTCATTAGCTATATAATCGTTACTTTCTAATAACTTTAAAATTCTGTCTGTACTCACAACACCCATTTGTAGGGTATTCATCCTGTCGGCAAGCATCCTAATTGGTCTAAAAAAGATATTAATAAACATGATGAAAGCAGTAATCGTCCCAAAAGTAACATCTGAGTTAATAATTTCTTTTGCACCGAACCACACAATCAATCCTGTACCTAAAGCGGCTATCACATCAGCTACCGGATAATAAACCGAATAATAAAAAATAGAACGAATATTGGCATCACGATGCTCTAAGTTTATCTTTTTGAATTTATCGTATTCTAATTTTTCCGAATTGAAAATCTGGACAATGCTCATTCCGGTGATATGTTCTTGAACAAAAGAATTTAGATTAGAAACTGCATTTCTGACCTCATTAAACGATTTCTTAACTTTTTCTTTGAAAACGTAAGTACTTATTAGCATCAACGGAACAGTCAATAATACTATGATTGACAACTTCCAATCAGTATAAAACATAACAACGATTATCAGAATCAACTGCAAAAAATCACCTGCTATGGCAGCAATCCCATCACTAAATACATCAGC
>JALONS010000117.1 GCA_025454855.1 Arcicella sp. | reverse complement strand
CTTTTGGATTGGATGCGGTTTACATAATCTTAGAATTAGAAACAGAACCAAAACGTAAAATCTCACAAGTTTTAATTATTATCCTAATAAACACTATTCAACAAATTTTTATTCTTCTTTTTTATTCTTGGTACATTGACTACTCATGCCCAGAGTGAGATTAATACTGCCAAAACTTATTTGCTCGCTAATGCTTCTAAAGAGAAATTAGCTCCTTCCGATGTGAATGATATGAGTATATCAAGTGCATATCTTTCCCCAACAACAGGGTGGTATCATATATACTTCAATCAAACCTATCAAGATATTGAGGTTTATAATGCACTGCTAAATGTAACACTAAAAGATGGGCAAGTGATTCATACAACTCATTCTTTTATTTACAATATTACGGCACAATCATCAAGTGTCAACACCACTAATGCACAAGGTACGTTATCGGCTGTTCAAGCAATTGGACGAGCGGCACAACACCTAAACTTATCTTCAAGTGGTGTATCAAAAATTCAAGAAAGTGTTTCTACTCTTTCTTCTGGAGCCATCAGTAAAGGTAAGTATCTTGATAAAGGTCTCTCAAATGAAAATATTGATGTAAAATTATACTGGCTTCCTTATGAAGACGCAGTAGGAGAAGAAGTTAAAAAGCCTACTACAAAATTAGCATTAACGTATAGTGTTCGTATTCCAACTAAAGACGGTCAAAATATTTGGAATGTTCACGTAGATGTCAATACAGGAAATATCTTACGCCAAGTAGATGAAGTTATTCATTGCGACTTTGGTGTACCTAATAAAGACGGTATTTCTCATACTTGTAAAGAAAATCACCCGCATCACTCTCACCCAAACCAAGGGGCAACCAATCGTTCATTAGTTGCTCCGAATGAATACAATGTATTTGATTATCCTTTAGAAAGTCCTAATCACGGTGGTAGAACGGTTGTGGCAAGTCCTTATACTCGTTTTGTACCAGCCGCTACAGGTCCTGGTACAACCAATGGTTGGCATAATGACGGGACTACTGATTACACTACTACCAGAGGGAACAATGTTTTTGCCAAAGAAGACAAAGCAGCCGACAATGAAACAACTATTGGAGCAAGTCCAACTTCGGCAACTTTAGAGTTTAATTTTCCTTATACACAAGCCACTAATACTGCCGCAGGTAACCTTGATGCTGCTATTACCAATTTATTTTATTGGAATAATGTCATGCACGATATTTTATGGCGATATGGTTTTGATGAACCGAGTGGCAACTTTCAAAAAGATAATTTAGGCAGAGGAGGAGCAGGCAATGACTTTGTTTTTGCTGATGCTCAAGATGGAAGTGGAACCAATAATGCGAACTTCTCAACACCTGCTGATGGTACTAACGGGCGTATGCAAATGTTTATCTGGAGTAATGCAGGTTCACCAACTTATCAACCCGATTCTGATTTTGACAACGGGATTATTGCTCATGAGTACGGGCATGGATGGTCTACACGTTTGACTGGTGGACCCGCTAATTCATCATGTCTTCAAAATGCCGAACAAGGTGGTGAAGGATGGAGTGATTATGCAGCTTTGATGATTGCTACTGATTGGTCAGCATTAACACCCACTTTAGCAAGTGCTAACATTCCAAGGGGAATTGGAACTTATGCCATTGGACAACCTATAACAGGAGCTGGTATTCGTCCGTTTCGTTATTCTTATGATAAAGCTACTTATAATAATCCTGTTACTTATGCTGGGGTCAATAACTCTATCACCTTTTCACAACCACATGGGATTGGCTCTATTTGGGCAACAATGCTTTGGGATATGACTTGGGAGATTATCTTGCAAGATGGTTTAATTGGGGCAAACAACATTTATGATGTTCCTGCCAACATTGCGGATTATAGAGGAAACGTAGCCGCCATGAAATTAGTTAATGAGGGATTACGTCTTCAGCCTTGTAGTCCAAGTTTTGTGCAAGCCCGTGATGCTATTTTCAAAGCAGACCAATTACTTTTCAATGGTCGTTATCGTTGTGCTATTGGTAAAGCTTTTGCTCGTCGTGGATTAGGTTTCTTAGCTTCTTCAGGAACGAGTACCAACGACCGAATTGTAAAAGAAGACTTCACAGAATTTCCAGTAGCTCCGCTTAGTTCACCAACTACTTTTAATGCTTGTTCAGGACAGCCCGTGAATTATACCATTACAACGGCTCAAACTGGTACATTTAATTTCTCATGGACACGTACCAGCACAAGCGGAATAAGTAATCCACCAGCAAGTGGAACGGGAACTGCTATCAATGAAATATTAATTAACACCACTAATAACCCTGTCACGGTTCAATATGTAATTAGTGCTAATCAAGTAGGTGGAGCAAATCCTGGTTGCAGCCAAAATGCTTTACAATCAATATTTATCGTAGTGAACCCAGCTGTTACACCTTCTTCGTATTCAGTATGCCAAAATGCTGCTGTTCCAAGTGGTGAAGGCTTATCAGTAGCTGCAGCAACAACAGTTACTTCAATTAATGGAAGTATTACCACTACAAGTCCTACTTACGTTCGTCCGAATGGGAATAATATAACTACTTATGCAGCATCTCCCTACAATGTACTTTATAGAGCCTATCAATTTGTGGCATCAACAACAGGTTCATATACTTTTACGGTAACTGCTGCCACACTTGCTGGTCAGGGTACGGCTACGAATGATACTTACATGTCGTTGTATCAGAATTCATTTGACCCCGCAAATCCTGCTACTAACTTTGTATATGGAAATGACGATATTTCAGGCACTGTATTTCGTTCTGCAATTACAGCAAATCTAACTGCCGGAACACCTTATATCATTGTAGTAAGTGGTTGGTTAGCTGGTGTTACTGGTACATTTACTGTAACCTCAAACCCAGGTATTGCTTTACAATCAAACCAATGGTATTCAGCACCAACGGGTGGCAGTCCTTTATTTACGGGTCGGATATTTAATCCTGTCGGAGTAGTGGGTTCAGGAATACCCAATACCAGTACATTAGGTACAACTACGTTCTATGTCAATGATATAAACATATCGGGGTGCCGTTATCCAGCAAACTTCACAGTTGGTTCAGTAGCAGGAACAGTATCATCAAGTACATCAGTTTGTTCAGTTAGTAATTCAGGAACTTTAACACTATCAGGACACTCTGGAACAATAGTACGTTGGGAATCATCTACTGATAATTTCGTGAGCAATATCACATCTATTGCTAATACTACTACAACGTTAAGTTACTCAAACATTACTCAAACAACTTCCTATCGAGCTGTAGTACAAACTGCATCTTGTGACCCTGCCAATTCAATACCCGCTACCATTACTGTTAATAACACAACAGTAGCAGGAAGTATAACAGGAGCAAGTTCAGTTTGTGCGGGTACTAATTCGGGTACTTTAATATTAGCTGGCTATACAGGTAATATTTTGAATTGGGAGTCATCTACTGATAATTTTGCTAATGTAACTTCCATTACCAACACAACCAATAACCAGATTTTTACAAATCTTACCCAGACAACTCAATATAGAGCTGTTGTTCAGAATGGTTCATGTACCGCTTCTACTACTGCTCCTGTAACGATTACTGTTTCAACGCTACAAGGAGGTTCTATTACTGGAGGTTCAACCGAATGTGCATTTAATGCCACAGTAGGAACTATCAATTCGGGTACTTTGCTTCTGAGTGGTCATACGGGTAATATTATTCGTTGGGAATTATCTACTGATAATTTTGCTACTTCTTCAACAATAGCTAATACAGGTACTATCCAAGTATTCAACAATCTTACTCAAACGACTTCCTATCGTGCGGTAATAGGTTTAAGTGGCTGTGCAAACGTCAATTCCACTCCTACTACTATCAATGTTGATCCTGTTGCCATAGGAGGTAGTGTAACGAGTAATGCTTCGATAGTTTGTTTGGGAACTCCTGTTACTTTAACACTCTCGGGACAAACTGGTACCGTTTCTGGATGGCAAATTTCAAATAATTTCTTTGCCTCTGCATCAAGTATCAATAATACCAATACGAGTATTACCTCCACACCCAATCAGAGTGTGGTTTATCGGGCTGTTATATCAAGTGGAGTTTGTCCTCCTTCTTTTTCTTCTCCTGTAGGAATACTTGTTACACCAGTTCCAACTTTATCTGCCCCAACAGTTACTCAACCTAATTGTAATACACCAGGAAGTATCGTTGTGAATGCTACGGGGTTAGGCTCGACAATAATAAATGGTTCATTGGCAACGGGTGATGCTGCACAAACTAATAGATTAACTCGTAATGGTGTTACTTCAGGTTGTGGAACACCCAAAGCAAATCCAGGGGTTACAACGGCAACAGGGATTATCTTTGACAAATATACCTTCACTAATCCATCTGCTTCGCCAGTATGTATTTCTGTAACACTTCAAGCAGCCAATGGTGTTAATATGCTTGCTGTATTGTATTCTACTCATAGTGCAACTAACCCAAGTACTGGATATTTGGCAGATTTTGGAAGCAGTGCGTCACAGACAACATTTAGACATACCGTAGCAGGTAATGCAACCGTTGATTTAGTAGTAAGTTCAACCACCAGTAATGTTGCTGTTCTTGGTGCTTATACCCTATCCATTGACGGTTTAACACCGATACAATATAGCGTCAATAACGGTACTACTTGGCAAACTTCTAATACATTCAACAATTTAGCCGCTGGCACTTACAACGTATTGGCAAGGTCAGCCCCAACCAATATCAATACTTGCTCTGTTTCATTGGGCAGTAATCCAGTCAGTTTAGTAAGTCCTTGTACTGATGTAATAAGCATAAAAACTGGTAATTGGGAAGTAGCCAATACGTGGAACGTAAACCGTATTCCAACCAATGTTGATGATGTCACAGTTGATACGGGACATACTGTAACGATTACTACCAATAATGCCAAAGCGAAAAGTGTTGCTTTGAAGGCTAATGCTATTCTAAATTATTTGAATAGCTTGGCTTCTTTGATGTTAGGGAATTAATCAAATTTATGTTTACCTCACAAATGAAAAGCCATGTCAGAGTATTACTGACATGGCTTTTCATTTTTACCGACCTTAAATGTACTCTTGAGTAGGGGTTAGAATTGGGGCGACAGACACTTAGAGTTTAACACATTGATAATAAGCGATTTACAATAAGTAAAAACGGCGTTTAAATTGTGTTTATTCATTAAAGCTATTCACTCTTCCATTTTCAGCAAAGCTAAAACAGTCTCTACAACTGCTGAAATATCAGTGATGGTTTCAATCTCATGACCGTCAAAAGTAATGAAATAGTGATTGTTTTTTAGGAAAAAAACTTTTGCTTTTCCTTCTTTATTTTTGAAAATAGCTTTTTGATTGATGCTCAGCTGCTGGAGGGTATCGACAATAAATGATTTGGTAAGTTCCATCTTGATAAAAATTAAAAAACCTTGTAAAACGTACTTTTACAAGGTTTTTGTTTGAATCAGTATATTTATACAACTGCAATCTTCGCTACTAAAGTTAATTCTTCAAATTCAATATCTTGACCGTCTGGTAATTCCGAAACGATTTCTAAAGACAATGCTTGAACTTCTTGACTGATGAAATCTTTGAATACTCTCACACCTTCGGAAACCTCAGCGTCAGTATCTAATAATTGAATACTGATTTTATCCGTCACTTCAAAACCTGAATCTTTACGTAAGTTTTGAATACGATTCACAAAATCACGAGCAATACCCTCTTGCTTCAATTCAGGCGTGATGGTAACATCCAAAGCTACCGTAATATCATTGTCTTTTGCGGATAAATATCCTGGTAAATCTTCCGTCAAAATCTCTACTTCTGCCTTCGTAATTTGGTATGAAGTATTCGGAATATTGTAATCGTTGGTTTGTTCTAATTGAGCGATAGCTTCGTTGGTCATTGCCAAAATCCCATCCGCAACGGCTTTCATTTCCTTACCAAATTTAGGTCCTAAAGCCTTAAAATTTGGTTTTACCTTCTTCGATAAAACGCCCGAAGCATCGTCTAAATATTCAATAGCTTTGATATTTACTTCTGTTTTAATCAAATCTTCTACCGAACGAATTTGCTCACGAGTTTTTTCACTCAAAATAGGAATCAAAATCTTGCTCAATGGCTGACGAACTTTGATTCTATTCGTTTTACGGATTGAGTGAACCAATGAACAAATGCGTTGAGCTAAGTCCATGGATGTTTCTAAATCAAGATTAATCCACGCTTCTTGTGCTTTCGGGAAATCAGTTAAGTGAACAGATTGACTGTTATCTTCCGTCAAATTTCTGAATAACCAATCGCCATAAAACGGAGCAACTGGTGACATCAATTGAGCAACCGTTTTTAAACAATAAGCCAATGTTTCGTAAGCAGATTGTTTGTCGGTAGTTACTTCACCTTGCCAGAAGCGTCTTCTGCCCAAACGTACGTACCAATTAGAAAGATGGTCACAAACAAAATCTTGGATGGCACGACCCGCTTTGGTTGGTTCGTAGGTTTCATACGACTCATCAACTTCTTTTATCAAAGTTTGTAGTTTTGATAAAATCCATTTATCTAATTCCGTTGCGATGCTCAAATCAATATTTCCTGTTGGCGTGTAGCCATCAAGATTAGCGTATAAAGCAAAGAAATTGTAAGTATTTGTCAATGTTCCGAAGAACTTATTTCTAACTTCTGTAATGCCCGCTAAGTCAAATTTGAGGTTATCCCATGGCTGTGCATTCGTAATCATGTACCAACGAGTTGGGTCGGCACCGTATTTCTTTAAAGTATCGAATGGGTCAATAGCATTGCCCAAACGTTTAGACATTTTATTACCATTTTTGTCTAAAACCAATCCCGTAGAAACTACGTTTTTGAAAGCGACAGAATCAGCGACCATGCCAGAAATAGCATGAAGCGTAAAGAACCAACCACGAGTTTGGTCTACGCCTTCCGAGATGAAATCGGCTGGGTATGATTGGTGGAACACTTCCTGATTTTCAAATGGATAATGCCACTGTGCAAAAGGCATGGCACCAGAGTCAAACCAAACGTCAATAAGGTCTAATTCACGAGTCATCAATTGTCCAGAAGCTGAAATCATATAAACCTCATCTACATAAGGACGGTGTAAATCGTGGTTCCCTTCGTTTACTTTTGAGATAAATTCTTCGTTTTTAGCACGTTGTTCTGGACTTAAAACATCATCTTTTAAAGCGTGTTTTACTGCATTTACTAATTCTTCAACCGAACCGATACAGATTTCTTCGTCTCCATTTTCAGTTCTCCAAATGGGCAATGGAGTTCCCCAATATCTTGAACGAGATAAATTCCAGTCCACCAAGTTTTCTAACCAGTTGCCAAAACGTCCTGTACCAGTTGATTCAGGTTTCCAGTTGATGGTGTTGTTTAAGGCAATTAATTTATCTTTAACGGCAGTTGTACGGATAAACCAAGAGTCTAACGGATAGTATAAAACAGGTTTGTCTGTTCTCCAACAATGCGGATACGGGTGGTCAAATTTCTGTACATTGAAAGCACGGTTTTCCGTTTTCAATTTGATAGAAATTCTCTCATCAACCGATAAGTATTTGTCACGTCCTTGTTTTTCACGTTCTACTTCTTTCTCTTCGTCTGTCAAATACGCTTCTTTCACATATTCAAGAGCAAAATCTGTAACCTCTGCCACAAAACGACCTCTACGGTCCACTAAAGGCATTTCTTTACCATTTTCGTCTTTTACTAAAATAGCAGGAATACCATTTTGAACCGCCACACGGAAGTCGTCTGCACCAAAAGTAGGAGCAGTATGCACAACGCCTGTACCGTCTTCAGTTGTTACAAAATCACCGATGATTACTCTGAAGGCTGCCGTTTCGGGCTGAACATACGGCATTAATTGCTCATATTCAATGCCTTCTAAGTGTGAGCCTTTACAAGTTGATAGAATCTTCCAAGGAATAATTTTATCCCCATCTTTATAGGTTTCAAAATCACCATCCTGACCTTTTTCGTTAAAATATTTCCCGATTAAATCTTTGGCAAGAATCACATTTACAGGTAAAAATGTATAGGGGTTATACGTTTTTACGAGTGCGTATTCGATATTTTTACCAACTGTCAAAGCCGTGTTTGACGGTAGTGTCCAAGGCGTAGTTGTCCAAGCTAAGATAAATAACTCAGCTGCACCACTTTGTAAATCATCAAATAAAAATGCTGATTTACCTGTGTGCTTCACCTTAAACTGAGCCGTCATAGAAGTATCTTTTACTTCACGATAACACCCTGGTTGGTTTAATTCATGAGAAGAAAGACCAGTTCCAGCAGCAGGAGAATATGGTTGGATTGTATAGCCTTTGTACAACAACCCTTTTTTGTATAATTGCTGTAAAAGATGCCAAACCGACTCAATGTAGTTATTTTCGTAAGTAATATACGGATTATCCAAATCTACCCAATACCCCATTTTTTCCGTCAAATCATTCCACTGGTCAGTGAATTTCATGACGGTTTCACGGCATTTTTGGTTGTATTCTTCTACGGTGATTCTCTTGCCAATATCTTCTTTGGTGATGCCCAGTTCTTTTTCAACCTGTAATTCTACGGGCAGTCCGTGGGTATCCCAACCACCTTTGCGTTTTACTTGTTTACCTTTAAGGGTTTGGTAACGACAGAAAATATCTTTAATCGCACGAGCCATCACATGGTGAATACCGGGTGTTCCGTTGGCTGATGGAGGACCTTCGTAGAAAGTAAAAGTAGGATTTCCCTCACGGGTTTCGATAGACTTTTGGAAGACGTTTTCATCCTGCCAAAATTTCAAGATTTCGTCAGCGACCTGAGCGTAATCAAGGTTTTTATATTCTTTAAAATTCACGATTTATCAGTTATCAGTAAATGATTTTATACTTAATATACCAAGCGAAAAGCGACTTACGAAAAAGCGAGCGGCTGAATATTCAAAATCAGTCATTGGTACTTTTTGTCTTTCGCAAGCTTAAATCAATTTAGTATAAAAAGGCTTTTATTAAAAATGACTGCAAAATTACGATAAAGCAGGGGATTTGGAAAGGAAGAATAAAGAAAAGGAGATTGGAAGTATGATTGAAAGGTTTAGTTCCGTAATAAAATTCAGATTTTAGAGATGTTAGATAGATTCGATGAGCCGTATATTTGCAAATAAGTGAGAAGAATTAATCATTCTATTCTCATTATTCCTTGATTCTTTAATTTTCTAACATGAAAATAGAAACGCTTGCCATACAAACTACACTCACGCCTGACGCTAATGCAGGTGCGGTGGTAGCTCCCATTTATTTATCCACAACTTTTGAACGGGAAGCTGACGGTTCATACAAACATGAACACGTGTATTCACGGGCGAGCAATCCTAATCGCCAAGCCTTAGAGAAAAGTCTTGCGGCTATCGAAAAAGGGGCAATTGCATTTGCCTTCTCGTCAGGAATGGCGGCTACTACGGCTTTGTTCCAGTCCTTAAAATCGGGTGACCATATCATCATGCCCGACGACCTCTACTATGCGTCCAGTGTTTTGGTAGAAGAGGTTTTTACTCAGTGGGGTTTATCATTGACCAAAGTGGATATGACTGATTTAGAGAAAGTTAAAGGGGCAATCCAAGCTAATACTAAACTATTTTGGGTTGAAACGCCCTCAAATCCACAACTGAAAATTACTGATATTCAAGAAGTTGCCAAACTGGCTCGTACCGTTGGGGCATTAGTAGCCGTAGATAATACTTGGGCTACGCCTATCATGCAAGATTGCTTTGCGGCGGGTGCCGATGTAGTGATGCACTCCACTACCAAATATTATGGTGGACACAGTGATGTATTGAGTGGAGCGTTGATTTTTAAAGAAGCAGGTGAGTTGTCTGCAAAGGTGGCAACCATTCAAAAATTGACGGGAGCAGTACCTTCTCCGTTTGATTGTTGGTTGATTTCGAGAGGTATAAAAACCTTACCTTTACGGGTAAAAGCCCAAACAGAAAATGCCTTGGAATTAGCCGAGTTTCTGAGTAATCACCCCAAAATTGAGGTGGTACATTATCCAGGTTTAGCAAGTCACCCGCAACACGAAATTGCCAAAAAACAAATGCAAGGTGGTTTTGGGGGAATGTTGTCGGTGCAAGTGAAGGGAAATGCCCAAGAAGCAATGGCTCTGACGGGCAGGCTCAAATTATTTACTACTGCTACCAGTTTGGGTGGTGTAGAAAGTTTAATTGAACATCGAAAGTCAGTGGAAAGTCCTGATAGCCCAACACCCGAAAACTTATTGAGAATTTCGGTAGGTATTGAAAACATTGAAGATTTAATTGAAGACTGGAAAATAGCTTTAGGTAAATGAGCTAAGAGTTTATGAGTAAATGAGTTAAGGGTTTATGAGTTAAGAGTTTATGAGGTTTGATAAGTTGATGCCCATTATCTCATAAACTCACAAACCCATCACTCATAAACTCATAAGCTTTTAAACCCTCTACTCATAAACTCATGAACCCTCTACTCATAAACTCATGAACCCTCTACTCATAAACTCTTAAACCCATCACTCATAAACTCTTAAACCCTCTACTCATAAACTCTTAAACCTTGTACTCATAAACTCTTGAACTCTCTACTCATAAACTCTTGAACCCTCTACTCATAAACTCTTGAACCCTCTACTCATAAACTCTTAAAAACATCCCAAGCAAACCGTAATATCAAAGCAAAAATTACGAATAAGAAAAACGTTCTTACAAATTCATTTCCTTTCAGAATTGCCATTTTACTACCCAGATACGAGCCTGTCATGTTACAAATCATCATCGGAATAGCGATTTCGTATTGAACGTAACCCTCAATGATAAAATATCCCAACGAAGCTACGTCGGCAATCACATTCACTATTTTTGATATTGCCGAAGCCTTCAAAAAACCAAAACCAATCACGCTTACAAAGCCAAAAACCAATAAACTGCCCGTTCCAGGACCCACAAAACCATTGTAAAATCCAGCCGATGCACCGATAAGTAAACCGTAAAGCGGCACTTTAACAAGTTCAAATTTAAGTCTTTCATCCTGTCCTAAATCTTTCTTTTTGAAGGTATAAATAGCAATGGCAGTCATTAGAATAAGAATGACAGGTTTCAAGATTTTTTCGTCAATGATATCCGAAATTTTTGCTCCTAAAAATGCCATTACTCCTGCTCCAATTCCTGCATAAATAACGGTACGCCACGGAATTTCTACCTTTTTTGCATATTGATAACCCGCTACGGCAGTACCCATAAAAGATGAAAAACGATTTGTACCAATGATGCGAGGAATTTCAAAATGAGGATATAAGATAAATAAAGCAGGTACTTGCACCAAGCCCCCGCCCCCAACGATAGAATCGACAAAACCCGCTAAAAGAGCCGCACAGCACATAAGAAGTAAATGATAATCCATATTTTATTTAGTGATTTATGAAGGTGCAAAACTAAAAAAGAATTCCCCAAATGTGGTGATTCGGGGAATTCTTCTTCAAACATGGTATTTATTTCTATTTCTCCGCCGTCAAATCCATCAACGCAAAAAGTGGCTTGCCTTTGTTATCTGAATTGGTAAATACTAAAAATAATGAGTGCATACCAGTGGCGTTATTGATAGGTATTTTGATAGGCTTGGGCATTCCTTTGGTGATTTCTCCCGTGCCTACTAACTGCCCTGTGGGCGAATCTAAACGGATTTCAATGTTGCCCCCCGCCGTGCGTTCGTCTGAGGCTATTGCCATTACTGTAAAGGCTTTGATATTCGTAAAATCTATATCATTGAAAGAGGCGTAACTCTTATCCGTCAGAGCGATTACGGCTTCTCCCAAGCCTTCTATTTTGTATTTCATCGTTTCTTTTTGGGTATCAAACGTATTGGCTTTTAGCTTGGCACTGCGTAAAGTCAATGTTTTTGAACCCGTCTGCGAACTCATATTATTACCCCCCTTATCCGTATAACTCGCTGAAATGATGTACGTTCCAGCTTTGCCGTTGTCTTTGGTTAGATATTCACCTTTTACGGGTTTACTGGCTTTCTTATCATCTGCCAACGATAGAATATACTTTACCATCTCGGTTGCTTCGGCTTTTGTAATTTGT
>JALONS010000400.1 GCA_025454855.1 Arcicella sp. | reverse complement strand
TCTGGTGAAAGGTGGATATTGAAAGTCTTCTCGTTCTTTAATTTCATCTTTGTACAAACCCACGTAATCATTTTCAATAATCTGTTTCAATATTTTTTGAGATGAATTATTGGTCTGAATCAACACTTTTCCTTGCGTTCCTCTACGTCCTGCTCGCCCTGCTACTTGAGTAAGCAATTGAAAAGCTCTTTCTGCCGAGCGAAAATCTGGAAAGTGAATCATACGGTCGGCATCGAAAATACAAACTAAACTAACTTTCTCAAAATCAAGTCCTTTTGCCACCATTTGTGTACCTACCAACATATCCACATCACCGCTTTCTACTTCGTTGATAAGGGTCTGGAACGCCGTTTTAGTGCGGGTAGTGTCTAAATCCATACGGGCTATTTTGGCGGCTGGATAAATAATTTGTAGTTCTTCTTCTATTTTTTCTGTTCCGTAGCCTCGGGTTCTTAGTTTCGCCGAACCACAGGCAGGACAGGTTCGGGGCATGGGTTCGTGGTGTCCACAATAATGACAACGTAATTCTTGACCATTATAGTGGTAAGTCAAACTTACATCACAATTATTGCAAGAAGCAATCGTGTCGCAATCTTCACACTGGATATAGGGTGAATATCCTCGACGATTTTGAAAGAAAATAGTTTGTTCTTTTTTCTCTAAATTGAGGGCTACACGGTCTAACATTAGATTGGAAAAATCACCTTTCACCATTTTTTGTTTCCGGGCAGTTTTCAAATCAATCAACTCAATATCAGGCAATTGTGTACTTCCAAAACGCTCTTTCATTTCCACAAATCCGTAACGATTAGTTTGGGCATTGTAAAAACTTTCAATCGAAGGCGTAGCTGAACCTAACAAAACTTTGGCTTTTTGTCGGTGGGCAATCACCACCGCTACATCACGGGCATGATAACGGGGAGCGGGGTCAAATTGCTTGTAGGAGGTTTCGTGTTCTTCATCCACGATGATTAAACCCAAATTATCAAAAGGCAAAAACACCGCAGAACGCACGCCAATAACGAATGAAAACTTACCCGAAACAACACCTTTCCAAACCTCCACCCGCTCATTATCCGAGAATCGGGAGTGATAAATACCCATTTTATCGCCAAAAACTTTGCGTAATCTAACCACTATTTGGGTGGTCAAAGCAATTTCGGGCAGGAGATACAACACCTGCGAACCACTTTCCAAAACCTGTTCAATGAGTTTGATATACACCTCTGTTTTGCCGCTTCCAGTAATGCCGTGCAGTAGCGTTGTATCTTTTTCCTGAAAACTATTCATGATTTCAGAAAAAGCCTTTTCTTGCGAACGAGAAAGCGTTGGCGTTGGGGCTTCCACAAAATCAAGGTCTTGAAAGCGTTGGCGTTGGGGCTTCCACAAAATCAAGGTCTTCTTCAAAACGACTTACAACGACCTCAAACTGTTCTAAAATTCCATTTTTAATGAGTGTTTTTATCGCACTATCTGAAACCTCCGCTTTTGTTAAAGCACTCTTTTCTAATCCTTTACGATTCAATTCTGGCGAACGAAGCACAGGTATAAACCTCAAGTAATTCAGCAGTACATCTAATTGTTGAGGTTTCTTTTCTAATTCGCTCAGTAGGATTTTGAGGTAACTTTCATCTTCGTAGAAAGAAGTTAAACGTACTTTTTTGAGGATTTTAGGCGTATATTTTTCTCTGACTTCCTCAAAAACAATCACTGCTTTTTTCTGAATCAGCGACTTGATGATATGATATACATTTTTGACTTCGGCAAAACGGGCAAGTTCATCATAATTCAAGGATTGATGTTTTTTCAATTCTTCAATGATGTCTTTTTCACGGTCGGTTAGTAGTTCAGGATACGAAAACTCTGGATTGTATTGCACTTTAGAAAGACTCGAAATCTTCAATCCCGAAGGCAAGGCAACATTCAACACCTCCCCGACGGTACACATATAATACTCCGCAATCCAATGAAATAAATCAATTTGCTGAGGCGTAACCAACGGAGCATCGTCCAAGAGTTCAAGCACGTATTTTGCCTGATATTTTTCGGGCGGTTTGTTGTGTAATTTAGCCACAACAGCCGTTACCACCTTCGTTTTACCAAATTGCACAATGACCCTTGCCCCTACGCAGATACTCGCAGCGTACTCACGGGGTACTCGGTAGGTATATAAATTCGGAATGGCGACGGGAATAATCACGTCGGCAAAAACGGTTACTTCTTCTTGGTATGGGATTTCGTTATTCAAAATGATGGTTTCCTATGCGTTTGATTAAGGCTTCTGCAAATATATAAAGTTTTTCACCCAATTAATGGATTATTACCCAACCTATAGACTTACATTTTACTTTGAACAAATTAAATAAAATCATCGTTTTAGTAGCAAAAATTAGACAATAAAATATGGAAAGATTAAGACTGACTGATGATGGTTTTGCTACACTTTATAGTCCAGAATTTAATCAACATTATCATTCGGTACGTGGAGCCATGGATGAAACCCAACGGGTGTATATCGAACTGGGGCTTTGGGCTAAAATGCAAGAAAAGACCGAAATTCATATTTTGGAGATTGGTTTTGGCACGGGACTAAATGCCCTTGTTACGCTATTGGAAGCTCAAAAAAATAACCTGATTATTCATCATACTACCCTCGAACCTTTCCCAATTTCGGATACGGATATTACCCTGCTGAATTATGAGGATGAATTAAAGACGGATTTATTGCAAGCACTACACCAAACTAAGTGGGAAGAAACTGTTGAGATAAATCCTCATTTTTTCTTGACTAAAAAACAAATCTCATTACAGGATTTCAATACTGACAACCGCTTTGATTTGGTGTATTTTGATGCTTTCGCTCCAGTTTCTCAACCTGAACTTTGGACGGAGGAAATTTTTAGGAAAATTGCCGATTTAACCATCGAAGGTGGCTTTTTAACTACTTATTGTTCAAAGAGTGATGTAAGAAGAGCTTTACAGGGAGCGGGTTTCAAAGTGGAAAAACACCAGGGTATGAGAGGAAAACGGGAAGTGGTAAGGGCAATAAAATATTAGATTGGAGGCTTAAAACTCCCTGTCTGTAAGTAATGTACCACAGACAGGGAATCTGATTCGTTCTATACAGCAATCACCTCGCAAGGATAACCAAACAAACAATTTTCTTTAACCAACTTCACTACTGTTGGCGGTACTAAAGCCTCCCAGCCTTCTTCTCCTGATTGTATCTGAGCTAACACATCATCGGTTTTAATACTCAATAATTCTTGATTATAGTCTCTAATATCAGCAAACTTATCATTGTCTTTTAAGTATTGAAAAAGCCCTTTTAAGTGTGTTGGTGGAACAAACTCTTGAGTCGTAACAATATTTCCGTTGGCATCCATTGTAGGGTGCAAGTACAATTTTATTTTAGGAGCAAAAAGGGTAGAAAATGCCGCTAAAATTCCTCCCGATATGCCAATGTAGTGTTTTTCTTCAAAAATATAATCCAAATTAGGCATTCCTAAAATCAGTCCCATTCGTAGTTTAGTGAAACCTGCTAAATACTGCACCAAACGATAATATTCATGGAAATTTGAAATCAAAACCGTTTGCCCTAATGAACAAAGAATATCCACCCTATCCAAAAAGTCCTTTTCATTAATCTGTTCGTTACCCGCTTGTAAGTTTTTCAGCGTTAGTTCTGCCAATAACACTACTTTATCATCATCCACATCGGGTTCGCTCTCAAATTGCTTCACCCCTTTTTTAATCATATCCAACGACACATTCGTTACAGGGCGGAAACGTCCCCGAACCGCCACAATATGTTTTTTATAGAATGCCTCAGAAGGCTGCATCACATTTCCATCTGGACCAAAGAGAGCGGCATTGGTAAAACCGTTTTTCACTAAGTGCAAAGACATCAAACGATTATCCACATCTTTAAAATCCTTACCACTAAAACGAATCATATCTATCTCAATACGGTCGGAAGACAAATCATCCATCAATGATTGCAACAAAATTTCGGGTTGTTCGTAATAATAAAAACACCCAAACATCAAGTTTACGCCAATAACCCCTAAAGCCTGCTGCTGGAGTACGTTATCGTTGTCCTTCATGCGTACGTGAATTACCACGTCGTTGGGTTCGCCGTTGGGTTCAAGCTGAAAACGTAAACCAATCCAACCGTGTGGGTCGTTTGTTTTTTGATAATTCAAGGCAGAAACGGTATCAGCAAAAGCAAAAAATGTGCGTTCAGATGCCATCTCCGTCAAGCGAACATTCAACAATTTATATTCCCGATTGAGCATTTTCATTAAACGAGCTTCCACCACATAACGCCCAGAGGCTTCTTCACCATAAATAGCGTCTGAGAAAGCCATATCGTAGGCAGAAATCGTTTTGGCAATTGTTCCCGAAGCACCACCCGCCTTAAAAAAGTTAGCCGCTACATCCTGACCCGCTCCAATCTCAGCAAATGACCCATAAATCCGACGGTCGAGGTTAATACGTAAAGCCTTTTGTTTTGTCCCTATGTTTCTATCGTAAGTAAGCATAATATTTTCTTTGATTGGTAAACAAAAATACCGTCTGATGGTTTTCAAACGGTATTTAATTAGTGTTTATTAGGATAATAATTAAAACTTGTGAGATTTTACGTTTTGGTTCTGTTTCTAATTCTAAGATTATGTAAACCGCATCCAATCCAAAAG
>JALONS010000116.1 GCA_025454855.1 Arcicella sp. | reverse complement strand
TTATTCTTACACCATAACCCACTTTAAAACGATTCGATTTCCCAATACCAAACATTTGGGTAAAAGATATAGCGGGCGAAAAACCCGAACCAGCACTCAGGGCAAGGTCAAAAGTTTTGTAAGATTTATCCAATCCTTGAGCGGAAAGCTCAACACTGACCACACTCAATAAAAGGTAAATAAGTATTTTTTTCATTTTTTAAAATTATAAGGTACTAAGTTTACGCACACAAGCAGAGAGCAATTTACTAAAAAGGTAAATTAAAAGTTTACAAAACACCTCCCATCGCTTTTTTAAGCCTGAATTCATTACTCCAACTTGGCACTTCCAAATAAAACGGTAAACTGCTTACACCAAACCAAAACATATTTTTGTTTGTCAGTCATGGCTTCACTTGGAATATCTAAAGTAAAAGTACCCGTTTTTGATAGTTTTGCCACTGATGTAAAGCCTTTTGCGTTTTTGTCTTCAGCCAAATAAATGTACAAGTCGGGTCCGGGATCGGTTTTAAAGTTTTCAAACGAAAGATATTTTTTTGAGGCATCCGTCTTATCTATGACTAATTTAACAGTTCCAGAAGTTGGATGAGCTCCCGATACAAATGCACCCAATGCTTCTTGCTTACCATCAGTTACCGATATTGTAGGTAATTGATTTACAGGAGTAAGAGGCTCGTCACTTGTACAAGACCAAGCCATTAACGCCCCTACAACGATGATGAATTTTGCTTTCATAGTATGTTTTTTATGATGACAGCACAAATTTGTACAAATTTATCAAAGTGGTTTGTCAGCTAAATGACTTTTAGTTATTATTCTAATAAATTTGAACAATATTACAGTGAAAAGTATTTAGATAGGCAACAAATAAAATATTATCTATCTTTTATTGGTGTAAAATTTAGTAAAAAGACGAAAATCACGTATTTTTGACAATTACTTGCTAATTACGCACTTATAAACAAGATTCTGACAATTTACCGCCACAAATAATACCCCCTCGCCCCATGGCAAAATTATTAATTATTGATGATGAAAAAGCAATTCGTGGTGCATTAAGAGACATCCTCGAATACGAAGGCTATACCATAGAAGAAGCCAGCGATGGCGAACAAGGTCTTGAATTGGTTACCCAAAATGACTATGACGTAGTGCTTTGTGATATTCGTATGCCCAAAATTGAAGGGCTTGATTTATTACAGAAAGCTACTGAAATGGGAAAAGGAGCTCAATTCATTATGATTTCAGCCTTCGGTAATGTGGAAACCGCCGTAGAAGCTACCAAACGTGGAGCGTTTGACTTTATTTCGAAGCCACCCGATTTGAACCGATTATTAGTGACAGTCCGCAACGCCATCGAACGTGGCAAAATGATTGTTGAAACGAAGGTTTTGAAAAAGCGAGTGTATAAACTCAATGAAATAGTTGGAGAATCGGCTGGGATTCAACGAGTAAAAGATACCTGCGACCGTGTGGGACCTACCGAAGCTCGGGTACTCATTACAGGACCAAACGGTTCGGGTAAGGAGATGGTTGCCAAGCGTTTGCACGAAAGAAGTGGGCGTTCTCATATGCCTTTGATTGAAGTAAACTGTGCGGCTATTCCCTCAGAATTGATTGAGTCAGAGCTTTTTGGTCATGAAAAAGGAGCGTTTACTTCTGCCATCAAACAAAGAATTGGCAAATTTGAACAAGCGGATGGCGGTACATTATTCTTGGATGAAATCGGGGATATGTCACTTTCTGCCCAAGCAAAAGTACTGAGAGCTTTGCAAGAAAGTAAAATCACGAGAGTAGGCGGTGATAAGGAAATCAAGATTAACGTGCGGGTTTTTGCGGCAACCAATAAAAATTTACAATTAGAAATTGCTGAAGGACGTTTCCGTGAAGATTTATTTCACCGTTTGAACGTAATTCCAATTCACGTACCAGCCTTAGCACAACGCCCCGATGATATACCATTATTGGTTGAAAAATTCTTAGGAGATGTTGCCGATGAGTACGGACAAGCCTCGAAAGAAGTAGCCGACGATGCCATGAAATATCTACAAAGCCTTCCATGGACGGGTAATGTTCGTGAGCTTAGAAATGTGGTAGAACGTTTGGTAATCATGTGCGGAGACATCATTACTTTAGAAGACGTTAAATTATTTGCTATGCCCGTAATTTAGAGGTACTGTTGGGATTTTGATGTTAGTAAAACATATCTAATCTATTTCAAAATACCAATATCTAATTTCCCGATTGAGCCTTTTGCTCCCACAGCCCATACTGAGTTTCCAGCAATGCTGATGGCATGAAAAGCCGTTTTATCAATTAATTTCCAAGATTTTCCAAAGTCTTTTGAATAACAAGTCCCTGATGGTCCAACGGCTATCAGGGTTTTATTTTTAAAAACACTTACCCCTTCTTTCAAACCTACGGGTACGGTTTGGGGGGCATCTACCCAAGTTTTACCACCATCCGAAGTCAATAATACATTGGAAATGGCTTTTTCTACTGCTTGGTAATCTCCTCCTACTGCTATTCCGTGCTGATTATCCCAAAACCTTAGCCCGAATAATCCGTTGGTTTTTCCCGCTTCCATATTGCTTGAAACAACTTCCCAACTTTCACCTCGATTAGTGGTTTTGAAAATTCTTGCCAATTTCCCACCTCCTGTACAGATGTAGGCTTGTTTGTCACCCACTGTTATCAAACTGGTTCCGCTGGCGGCAAATGCAGCTTCATTGGCTTGGTTTTCGGGAATATTTTCTGGATTAACAGGCAACCAAGTCTTTCCACCATCTTTCGTCCTTAAAATGAAGAATTTATTGTTAATAGGGTCGCTGAATGCCAGTCCATTTTGATTATCCCAAAAATCTATTCCATCAAAAAAAACACCTTGTTGAGTGGTTTCATACACGATGCTCCAAGTTTTACCTCCGTCTTCGGTTCTGTAAAACTTAGCGTTTCCTTTTTCTGCTTCGCCTGCACTCATCAATATCGCCGTCTTATCATCAAAAGCATGAACATCTCTAAAATCAAGTTGTTCTGCCCCTTGTACTACTTGAGTAACCCAAGTCTTACCGCCATTGATGGTTTTCAAAAATGTTCCTTTCGAGCCTCCGACCCAAGCAATTTTTTCTGAAACAGCACAAATAGAACGGAAATTTGCCTCTGTATTTGACGACTGTTTTTGCCATTGTGCTTCCAACTGAAAAGTAATAATAGTAAAGACGATAAGTACTTTTTTCATTTCTATCTGAAATCAAAAAGCCTTCCCAAATTATTTGAGAAGGCTTATCAACTATGTTATTTATTTTATCTATTAATGATAATACGTTTAGCTAAGTCAAAACCTGTTGCTTTGAAACGTAACATATATTCACCTTCAGGTTGATTTCTTAAATCGACAATTAACTTTCCTTTGATTGAAGGAACAGTTCCTGTGTAGATTAAACGTCCTAAAAGGTCATAAATAATTATCTCAGGATTATCGTAATCTGCCAAAGTTTCAATGGTTAATAAACCATTACTTGGGTTCGGATAAATTGAAAGTCCTTTGAAATCAGGGTCTTCCACAAAGTTGAACGGTGTAACAAAATCAGAGAAACAACTCAAAGTATTGGTAGGAGCTGGTACTGTAAAGACTGTTTTTCTACGAGCAGTGTAAGCACCATAACGATTTGCCTTAATTACTCCTTCTGTAAATCTTAATACTTCCGTTCCAAATTTCCATTCATAATCTGTACCATCAGGGAAATTAACTGCTTTCAAAGTAAATGTACCATCTTTGGCAATACTCGAAGCTGAGACATCTGGATTATTCTTCACAACTACTGTTAAAGGAATTGATTTTGCTGATATACAACCTGTAATAGCGTCTTTCACGGTAGCGGTATATTCACGAGAAATATCTACAAATCTACCATCTGCACCAATAGCTGTTAGTGTTAATGTTCTACCTACAAAACCTGTACTCCAAGTAATTTCATTTTGGCTGGTAGCTACTAAGTTTACCACGTTTGGTTTTTTATAGTCATCATTGCTTCTTGCACAGAAAATTAGAGGTCCATCAGCCGTTACTGTCGGTGCTGCTGGCAAAGGTAATGCAATCGTAGAAATAGGGTCTGACGCAGGCGACAAACAGTTTCTTGGGTCAAGAACTCTCACCGTAAAAGTAGCTGAAGTTTTTACCGTCAATGACTTTGTTGAATCGCTCGTACTCCAACGATAACGAGTTACTTCATTATTAGGCAAATCAGACGATGTTAATACTACACTTTTATCAGCACAGAAAGAAAGTGGACCGCTCGCTGTAATTGTCGGCTTGGCAGGTAGTGCGTAAACCGTTACTTTAACAGGGTCAGAAGTTGGCGAAAGACAGTTATTAGCATCTCTTACCGCAACTGTGAAATCCCCTGAAGTATTTACAGTAATAGCTCTGGTAGTAGCTCTGGTACTCCAAATATAAGTAGTATTTGGCGTTGAAGTCAGCGTAACGTTTCCTCCACTACAGAAAGCCAAAGGACCACTCGCAGAAATAACAGGCTTAACAGGTAATCTAAACACAGTGATAGTGGTAGTATCAGATGGTTTTGACACACAACCGCTGGTATCAATTACTTGAACTGCATATTTTCCTACGGTACCAATATTTCTGATAGATGGCGTGGTAGCTCCATTACTCCATCTGTATCTAAATCCTAAACTTGAAGTCAATGAAAGAGTATCTCCCTGACAAATGGCTGCACCTGCTTTAGATGGGGTAATTACTGGTTTGGCAGGTACACGCAAAGCTCTCAATCTAACCGTATCAGATAACTGTGAACGACATCCCAAACGATTTTCAATAGTGGCTACTTGGATTTTGGCAGTTTTATTGAAAAATTTAACAAAACTTGTTGAACCTAAACTATCTTGTTTTGTACCGTTTACGTACCATTCGTAACGACGAATGAACTGAGAAGTACTATCAGCTTTTAAGCTAACTGATTTATCCTCACAAAAAGTAGTATCACTCGCTGTTACTTTCGGCTTCGGGGTTGAGTAAAACTCTGCATACACTTGTCCTTGTGCGAAAACACGAACTTGAGGACAGTCTGGTGAAGTTACCGATAAATAGTAGTATCCCGGAATAGTTACTTGCAACGTTGGCGAGCCTTGTCCTTTAGTTGAATTATCAATTAGATATCCGTAGGTAGTTGTACCAATACCTCTCTCCCACGAATAAATATATTTTGGATTTGTCAGACTTGAACGTAGAGTAATCGTTTCACCATCACAAGCTATTTTTTTTCCTCCATCAAAATCGATAAATGGCTGTACTTCTGGTGCAGCTAAGTAACGAATAGATAAAGTTTCTGATGGACCACTCTCTTCGCCAAACTCCGTACAAGTGGCATAAACTCGCATATCGCTGGTCAGCTCCAAGTATTTAATATCTGAAGCAGGGGAGTTTCTACCCAAATTACCCCTATCAGAGGCATTATACCATTGAATGAATCCGTTTCCACAACCTTGTGAACGTAAAATTGCTAACATTCTTGCATCGCCAGCTGCTTGGTATCCGCATCTATCTACTCCAATGTAAAAAACAGCTGGAGGAGCAGGAGGAATAACTGCTTTAGTTGCTTTACGTGATGTTTCTTTTTCTTTTTCCTTCGGAGACTCTTTAGACCATGACACCAGAGAAGTTGCCACAAATAAGAGAATTAAAAAAATCTTATGAGTAAGGTTGTTCATAATTAATAATATTTGGATAAGAATTTTTTAGGTTAAGATTTGTATTACATCATAATTAATATGACATTCTGTCTAATAAATGTTATTAATAGGAGTGGTTCAGCAATAAAATACTATATTTCAAATTTAAAGGTAAATTTAAGATAAGAACTGCTATAAACCATAGAAAAATGGGCAAAGTTTTTAAACGGTCAGAACTTACTTAATAATAATTTGGTGTAATTAAAGACTTCTAAATCCTTAACTCCTTGATATAACAATACTTAACACTTGTTAATAAACGATTTGCCTACTGAAAAACTATTCTAACTACAGAGATATAATAAATAGACGGATTTTGAGGTAAAAGGGTTGTTTCTCTAATGTATTTTTAATACCTCACATTTTCCATATTTCCTCAAAAATAAGGAATCTTTCAGCATTTTATTAATTGTCATCTATTATCTTTGAAAAATGTTAATCATTTGATATTTTTTGTAACAATTCTATGAATATCCGTAAACTTCCATCAGCAACTAAAGCCTTTAAGTATCCATTACTCATCAAAAGTATTTTGGCATACTCTACAATGCTTGAACCTGAAAATGAAATTGTTTATAAAGACCAAGTTCGATACAACTATTTTGAGTTGAACCGTAGAGTTAGAAAACAAGCAAATGTTTTTAAAAAATTAGGACTCGACGGAGGACAAACCATCGCCGTTTTAGACTATGATTCTCATCGATACTTAGAGTGTTTCTTTGGTATCCCCATGACGGGCAATGTACTACATACCATCAACTGGCGTTTATCACCCACTCAGATTCTTTATACTATTAATCACGCTGAAGATGTAGTGATTATTTGTCATATTGATTTTTTGCCTTTGTTAGAATCGTTGGCAACGCAAATGACAACCGTTAAAAATATTATTGTATGTGCTGATGGCGGTGAGTTTCCTCGTGGATTATCTTTACCCATTGTAGGTGAATACGAAGAATTATTAGCAGAAGCATCGGATGAATACGAATTTGAAGACTTTGATGAAGATGCCGTAGCCACTACATTTTACACTACTGGTACAACGGGGAATCCCAAAGGAGTATATTTTACTCATCGGCAATTAGTGCTGCACACGTTATCGATAAGCATAACATTCAGTGCTATTGACGGAGCGTGTAGATTCAATAATTCGGATGTGTATATGCCGCTTACACCCATGTTTCATGTACACGCATGGGGATTTCCTTATGTGGCTACCTTAGTAAATACCAAACAAGTTTATGTAGGAAAATTTGACCCAGAAACCGTCTTAAAGTGTTTTATTAAAGAAAAACCTACATTCTCGCATTGTGTACCTACTATTTTACAGGTGCTTGTAACGCACCCTGCCACCCAAAATCTTGACCTATCCAAATGGAAAGTGGTAATTGGTGGTTCTGCTTTGCCCAAAACATTGGCGAAGGCTGCCCTACAAAGAGGTGTGGATGTTATTACGGGCTATGGAATGTCTGAGACCTGTCCGATTCTATCTACTGTTTACGTAAGTCCAAAGGATAAATTAAACCCTGACATTGATTTTCAGGTAGAAGCACGTACTCGGTCGGGAACACCCGCTATCTTTGTAAGCCTACGACTTTTAGATGATGAAGGCAACATTGCTCCGCAAGATAACGAAACCATTGGAGAGGTAACAGCCCGAACGCCGTGGCTTACACAAGGATATTTTAATGAGCCTGAAAAATCAGAGGAATTATGGCGAGACGGTTGGCTACATACAGGCGACGTAGCCACCATGAGTAGTGATAACTCTCTGAAAATTACGGATAGAATTAAGGATGTTATCAAAACGGGAGGTGAGTGGGTCAGTTCCATAGACTTAGAAAATCTCATTGGGCAGCATGAAGCCGTTATGGAAGTAGCCGTTGTGGGTATTCCAGATGCCAAATGGGGAGAACGTCCGCACGCTATGATTGTGTTAAAAGAGGGAAAAACGCTAACAAAAGAGGACTTAAAAACGTTTATGCAGAGATACGTTGATGATAAAACTATTACGGCTTGGACTATTCCGAGTTCAGTTGATTTTACAACGGCTATTCCTAAAACTTCAGTTGGAAAGATTGACAAGAAAGTGATTCGTCTAACAGTAGATGGATAACCGAAGCATCGTTTTCCATTGAAAAGATTTTATATAAATGCTTGATTACTTAAACCTTGTTCAGTTTCTGAGCAAGGTTTTTTGTTTTCAGAATAATTTGTCCAAAAATCATTTATGTTCTATCTTTGCCAAAGAATTAAAGAAAAAACAGAATTTGAATGAATAAAAACTGGAAAATAGCCGAAGATTTACCTTCAATGAAGGGCTTTTCTTGTTTTAAATAATATTTAGGAGGTCAATAATTTGACCTCCTTTTTTATAAATTCAACTTACCACTATGCCTTTATGAAAAATGAATAATGATTTAGCTGACCTAATCAAATACGCTTTTGAAGATACTTCTAATCAACTCAAAACAACAGAGTTACATATTTTAGAACTACATGAGATGGTACTTTTTGAATCGTTATTGTCAGACATAAAGAAAGTTTTCCGAAGAACTGTTGATAATTATGCCATCATTCACACGCACAACCAGCACGGTCAAGAAAGTAGAGAACAGAGTAGAGGACAGATAGCCATTACAAAGGAAGATTATTTATTGATTCCAAATATTGTGAAAAGTCCTGATGCTATCCATTTAGGAGAAAAAAGTAACATAGGAACAGACCTAATTCAGTATGAAAAGGAAATTGATGGAGTCAGTTATTTTTATGTGGAAGAAGTGAGGAAAAAACGTAAAAGTTTATCGATGAAGACACTCTTCAAAAGAAAAGCCTCTACCAAGTAGGGGCTTAACAATCAAACAAGCGCCATGTACTTATAAAGCTCACGCATACGTCCGAAACGTTCTGTTTAGATAATACAAAAATAAGAAGTAAAAAGTAAAAATCAAATAAAAGCAAGGATATAATGAAAGTAACACAAAGCCAACCAGCTATCTTATTGTTGGAAGACGGTACAGTTTTTAAGGGAAATGCTCTCGGAAAAATAGGAACGAGTGGTGGAGAAATCTGTTTCAATACGGGTATGACGGGCTATCAAGAAATCTACACTGACCCTTCTTATTTTGGGCAAGTAATTGTGAATACTACTTCTCATATCGGTAATTATGGGGTAGTGGATGGTTTAGAAGCAGAATCAGGTTCTGTAAAAATTTCAGGAATGGTTTGTAATGAGTTTTCACCGATTCACTCTCGTAAAACGGCGGATGATTCACTACAAAATTACTTCGAGAAAGCGGGTATCGTGGGTATTTCAGGAGTTGACACCCGTCAGATTGTACGCCATATTCGAGAGGCAGGAGTAATGAACTGCATTATTTCTTCGGAAATTTTGGAAGTGGAAGCATTGAAGAAAGAATTAGCCAAAATTCCACCAATGGAGGGCTTGGAGCTTTCTTCACAAGTTTGTACACAAGAGCCTTATTTCTTGGGAAATCCAGAGGCTGAAAAAAAAGTAGCCGTGTTGGACTTGGGTGTAAAGAAAAGTATTTTGAAAAACCTTACAGATAGAGGTTGTTATTTGAAAGTTTTTCCTGCCAAAACTACTTTTGAAGAAATGAAAGCGTGGAATCCAGATGGATATTTCGTATCGAATGGTCCGGGAGACCCCGCCGTAATGCCTTATGCTATTGAAACGGTGAAACAAATTGTGGATAATGATAATCCTACTTTCGGTATTTGTTTAGGACACCAAATTTTAGCCCAAGCCTCAGGACTTTCAACTTATAAAATGAAAAATGGACACCGTGGTTTAAATCATCCTGTGAAAAACTTAATTACAGGACTTTCGGAGATTACTTCTCAGAATCATGGTTTTGCGGTAGAAATGAAGGAGTTAGAAGCGGCTGATAACGTTGAATTGACCCATATCAACCTCAACGATAAAACCGTAGAAGGCTTACGCAGAAAAGATAAACCTGCCTTTTCGGTACAGCATCACCCAGAGGCATCCCCTGGCCCACACGATTCACGTTATTTATTCGACAATTTTGTAGAAATGTTGAAATAAATTGAATTTAAAGAAAACGGAAAAGCCATTTGAGTAAAATTTCAAATGGCTTTTTTATTTATTTCCGATAATGTACAAGCCAATGTTTTGGCGGCAACTGCCATTCCTTTTTGTCCGATTGACATTCCACTGGCAGCGGTAGATTGCCAACTATGTGCCGCCGAACCAGGAACCCACGTAGCGGTACTAAGCCCCACGGTTGGTACTGTCCAGCTAACATCCCCGACATCCGTAGAACCTCCACTGGTGGCAGTTTCAGAAGCATTTTTAAAGTCTTTTATCTTCCCTGCATTTTCGATGGGCTGCTTCTGTTCACCCAACGTTTCACTAATTTTTTCAGCAAACTTTTTCTCCTCTTCGTTGTAGTTTACCCCTCCTACCATCGTCAAATTATTATTCATCACTTCCGCCAATGCTACATTGGGCAAAAGATTAAACACGCCTCCTAATACTTCCCACTCTACTTTTGTACCTGTTCCCATAGCAGCTCCTTGAGCGGCATTCTCTATACGTTTCCAAACACTTTGCAGAATTTCACGGTCTTTATGACGAGCATAATAATACACCTCCGCATAGGCAGGTACAACATTAGGAGCATCGCCTCCTTTGGTAATTACGTAATGGATTCGGGTATCTTGGGGAATATGCTCACGCATCATGTTCACCATCATATTCATAGCCTCTACGCCATCGAGGGCAGAACGCCCCCGTTCGGGCGAAGCAGCGGCATGGGCCGCAATACCCTTGAAACGAAACTTAGCATTTTTATTTGCCAGCGACGTACCCGCATCCGCTGAATTCAAAGCCCCTGGGTGCCAATGCAATACCACATCAACATCATTAAAAAGTCCTTCCCGAACCATGTAAACCTTGCCAGAACCACCTTCTTCGGCAGGACATCCATACACTTTAATCGTACCTTTTTGTCCTGATTTTTGCAACCAATTTTTCACTTCAATGGCTGCCGCAACGGATGCCGTTCCGAATAAATTATGTCCACAACCGTGTCCTCCACGCTGATTAGGAATAGGTTTAATTTCTGGAACCGCCTCTTGGGCAAGCCCTGGTAAAGCATCGTATTCCGCTAAAATACCAATGGTGGGTTTACCTTAGCCATAACTGGCTAAAAAGGCAGTTGGAATGCCCGCTACACCCGCTTGAACATTGAAACCTTCTTTTTTTAACAGTTCTTGTAGCAAAACGGAAGATTTTTCTTCCATGTAGCCCAGTTCAGCAAAATTCCAGATTTGTTTAGAAATCCCAGCGTATTCATCAAAACGTTTATCAATATTGGCGATAACAGTCTGTTTATCAGTGTTTTGTGGAATAGTTGCCGTAACTTTCTTCTTTTGGGAAAAAGTGGTTAGCGAAATAAAGATTAGGAGAATGGTTAGATTTTTTTTCATGGTAGTTGATGGAAAAATTCTTGATGCACTATTGTGATAAGCAAATATACGAATTTCAAGAACCATTGCTAAGTACCAATAAAAACATGAGAGAGATTTTAGGCAAGTGTCTTCAGTGCTTTCCTCTGTGGCAATTCTTCACTTGATAATTTGATTTTTAGAACTTATTGGTTCATCTCGTGAATCTTTCGTGAGTTGTCGAGTGGAGACACTCGCCACGGATTAAGTTTGGTATATACCTTTTTTTCATAGTTTGGTAGTTTTGTTACAACTTCCCGAAAGTTTTAAAACTTTCGGGAAGTTCCTCGGCGAGTATATAATCGACAAATATATTGTTTTTTACAGACGATTTTCTCATAAATTCTCCTTCAAAAGTTTTGTGTAAATATAAATGAGTTCTGTACCTCTTGAGAAGTCCAGAGCTGAATATTAATGATTAGTCAAAATCTAATTTTCCTCCTAACGGTGTTCCCTCGTGAAATGCTTTGAAATAATCTATATTACCGAACCAACTTAATACTTCATCTCGTTGCAAATGAGTATTCTTTCTTGATAAAAAAGCATGATACGATGAGTAATCCCACGCAGATAATTCTTTAACAAAACCATGATGCACAGGATTTGCATGAATGTAATAGACTAATTGTGTAAAATATGCTTCGGTTTGGACAAGTTTACGTTTAAAATTTGGCATAAAAAGACTACCTCTTCTATTTTGTTGAATATTAAAAGACTGAGAATACGAACTAAATAAGCTGGCGAACTCTCGACTAATAAAATGAGAAATGGTATTTGATGGGAGTATTGTATCGGGGTTATTCTTTTTAGTTTGGTAAGCATTTTGTAAATCTACCTCTTGTTTGATTCTGATTAGAAAATGTATATGATTTGGCATTAAACAATAGGCAAATGTATCTGCAATTGGATTAATAAAGGTAGCATATCGTTGTAAAAAATAACGATAGTTTTCACGGTTTAAAAATAGGTTCTCATTTCCATTTGCATGGTTATAAATGTGGTAGTATCTATTTGGTAATAGGGGTGTTACATTATTTTTCATTTTCAGTGTAATATTTGAATAGGTGATAAGTGTACACAAAAAAACTTCCCGAAAGCTCTTTAACTTTCGGGAAGGTGGTTTCCCTACAAATTCTTCTCTAAAAAATTCGTCATCATCGTATATAAATGCAAACGGGTTACGCCCCCGTAAATACCGTGATTGCGATTGGGGTAATAAAACGATTGAAACTGTTTGTTGGCTTTGATGAGGGCATCTTCTAAAGAAATTGAGTTCTGAAAATGTACGTTATCGTCGCCCGTACCGTGTACTAATAAGAAATTACCTTTTAAGTTTTTGGCATAGGTCACTGGCGAGTTTTCATCGTAACCTGCGGCATTTTCTTGGGGTGTTCTCAAAAATCTTTCGGTGTAAATGGTATCATAAAACCGCCAGTTAGTTACGGGAGCTACGGCAATAGCAGCTTTGAAATAATCTGCTCCTTGAAACAAACAATTAGACGACATATACCCACCGTAAGACCAGCCAAAAATACCAATCCGAGCCTTATCCACGTAGGGCAATGAACCCCAATATTTAGCGGCTTCTATTTGGTCTTTTACTTCTAATTTACCCAAGTTCAAATACGTACATTTTTTAAAATCTGCTCCTTTTCCACCCGTGCCACGGTTATCCACGCACGCCACGATGTAGCCTTTTTGTGCCAAATGCTGAAACCACATAAAATTAGCTCCATCAAACTGATTCAACACTTGCTGACTGCCCGGTCCGCCGTACAAAAACATAAATACTGGGTATTTTTTCTTGGGGTCAAAATCCGTTGGTTTTATCATCCATGCGTTCAACTCAATGTTTTCAGACGTTTTGATGGTCATAAACTCTTTGGGAGCAATGTTGTATTCTTCTAATTTCTTCCGCAAAGTAGTATTTTCTTCTAATACTTTCACCAATTGTCCCGTTGGAGCTTTGTGTAAACTTACTTTTAAAGGGCTACTCGCAGATGAATTCTGAAGGATATAGTATTTGAAATCTTTACTAAAATTAGCAGAATTCATACCTTTTTCGCTCGTCAGTTGTTTTTTCAATTTACCGTCCAATGAAATACTGAAAAGCTGTCTTTCTATGTTTGACATCTCGGTAGAGGTAAAATACAAGGTTTTTGATTTTTCATCAATTCCGTAAAAATCAGCTACTTCCCAATTTCCTGTGGTGATTTGGCGAATCAATTTTCCTGTTATTTCATACAGATATAAATGCTTGAAACCATCTTTTTCCGAAGACATCACGAACGATTTGTTATCCGATAAATAATATACATCATCGGCAAAATTCTCAACATCCACGTAGGTTTTACTTTCTTCGGTCAAAATTACATCCGTTTTACCTGTACCTGCATCAGCATGAAGAATCTCCATACGATTTTGCAAACGGTTCAAACGATTCAGCGACAAGGTATTAGCATCGTTCGTCCAACGGATTCTCGGAATATACTGGTCGGTTTCTTTGCCAATATCTACTTTTGCCATTTTACTGTCGGTTAAATGAAAAATAGAGACCGTTACGATAGAGTTGGCTTCACCTGCTTTGGGATATTTGTATTTATAGTCGGTTGGGTAAAGTTTCCCCCACATCTGCATATTGTATTCGGGAACTTTGGTTTCATCAAACGAAATAAAAGCGATTTTTTTACTATCGGGCGACCACTGAAAAGCACGGGCAAACGAAAATTCTTCTTCATAAACCCAGTCGCAAGCACCGTTGATGATATGATTCCACTTGCCATCGGTGGTAATTTGCTTTTCGGTCATGGTTGCCAAATCAACCATGTATAAATTATTGGTACGCACAAAAGCAACTTTTAAACCATCGGGCGAGAAAGTAGCAAACATCTGTTTACCACCTTTTGAAAGTTGTACTAACTTTTTGGTTTTGAAGTCATAAACGTAATTATCTTCCCGAGACGAACGGCGGTAAATCGGTTCGCTTTCCGTAGAAATCAAGATTTTTTGCTCATCGGCAGATAAAGCGTAATCTTCAATGGCAATTTTTTTACCGAGATTTTCTACGCTGCTGGCTACATCGAAAAGCGTTTCTACTGCCGCTCCGTCAGAGACTTGATGTTTCACTATTTTATCACCTTCGAGAGCAGTGTAAAATGCACCATCTTTCATCCAATTGATTTGTTGAACACTCTGCGAGCGGAAAGTTCCTTTTGCCCAAATGTCTTCGAGGGTAATATTTTTTTTCTGAGCTGTGAGCGTTGTTGTGCTTTGAGCGATGAGGATAATGAGGAGGAATAATTTGATTGATTTTTTCACTTGTAATGTTGGTTGAAATTTGGTTGATGATTTGATAACTACATAAAAAGTAATAGATAAACTTATTATTACGACGTAGTTTCGTTTTCTAATTGGTTGATAATTTGTTGAATAACTATTTTTAGTTTGGGAAGTTCTTGTAAAATTACTGTCCGAATGATATTTACAGATGAACCAAAATATTCATGAATAACGACATTCCGAAAAGCTCTAATTCCACGCCAATTAATGTCAGGGAATTGAGCCTTAATCTCTTCTGTGAGATGGTTAGAAGCCTCTCCAACAATTGTAAGTTGTCGTTCGGTAGCACTTTTTACTAAAATGTCTTTTTCAAAATGTTCAAGGTCAAACCCTTCTACAAACTATTCAATATAATTTATTGCATCTAAAATATGTTTTGCTCTTGCCAGATCGTCTAAGTTCATTTTTCTAAAATTAAAATTCTATCTTTTTCAATGTATGGGCGTAGGTATTTTGACATACCATCTTCGGGTACTAAATCAACATCCATTTTTAATAAATCTTTTAAATCCTCCCACATACCTCCAAAGTCGAAACCTGAAAATAAGGGTTCTTTCACATAGTCTAAATCAACCAAAATATCCACATCACTCTCTGGCGTTTCCTCATTACGGGCATACGAGCCAAAGATATAGACTTTCCTAACCACAGGCTTATCTTTGAAATAATCAATAATTTTTTGATTGATTTGTGCATCCATAATTTTATAAACTTGATGTTTTCTCAAAGTTAAAAAAAATAGGTGATTTATAATACGGAAGTCATCCTTCAAAAGGATGACTTCCGTAATTCAATATCTGTAAACTTTCTACTCCATCTTCTTTTTTCGGTAAATAACCACCCCATATTCCGCCCGTTTGCCGTATTTTGAAATGGCATCACAGCCCTCTAAAGACTCTACAAACTCCAACTCTTTGCTTTTAAACTCTTTCAACTTTTCAGAAGTAATTTCTTGATTATCAACAATATAAATTGGCGTAGGTTCGGGTTCCGTTTTTCGTAATCGCTTTAATTCTGAAAATATTTTTGAAAAATTACTTTTTGCTCCCCAAGTATTTCGACTCGTTTCGATATAAACTGTATCATTATCTACTGGTTTAGTTTCAGTTACAACACTTACTAATTTATTGGACGCTGATAATGGTAATACTTTGGTTTTTACGCCACTCACTACCCTAAAATATGTGATGGCATCCATATCAATAGTTTTACGGTTATTCGTTTCTGTTTCAGATTTTCCGTTAATCATGTAAATAGCCCCGTTTGCATTTAAGCATTTTTTACGGTACTCTGTAAACTGTTCAATATTTGAAAATACGGTATCAACTATTGACTTCCAATTACCTTTGTCATCACCAATTTCACCCACAACGTGAGTATTACTTAATGCCCAATCTAAGCAAAAAGTTGAACCTTTTGTGATGTAAGAGATTAAGCCCACTTTGGCTTTTTGCCCAAAATAAGTTGTGGCATCAGCACTTCCAAAAATGCTTATTTTTTCAATATTCTTCAAATCTATTTTATCATAATCAAATGATTTAGCTTGCAATCTTCCATCAATCATTACTCTTGGTTTTTGAACTACGCCAATACTATCACTTGTATTGAAAACATCCAAAACGGGAGAGTATGAAGTACAACGATAACGGATTGGTTCAAGCGTATTGATTTTAAAAAGAAAGAAGTCTTTGGAAAGAATTGGGTGTTCTTGTGTAATACGAGCGTATGGACGACGATACGTCCTTTCTATAACTTTTCGTTCGGATAAACCCGCACTATCAACTTTGATTAGAATCGCAGAGTCAAGAGAATCTTTTAGAATATTAGTAATTCTGAAATTATCAAGTTTTTTGAGTACCGCTTTACTTTGAAATTCTATCCCATTGATAATAACGGTTGCTATTTCTGGGATAGAGTCGAACGTATATTTTCTACTATTATCAAATCTCGTATTATCAAAAAATAATTCTGCAAATTTATCTGGCATAGAAACCTCCATTTTACGTCTATTTTTCAGGATAAAAGACATTAGGCTATCACCAGATAAGCCTTTGGGAATATTCTCAAAGAAAGTATTAGTCAGATTGTCTTGCAAATGTGTTCTTGATGTATTTTGTCCAAAAACTTGAACTGTAAAAATCAAGAGTAGTAGTAGTATTTGATTTTTCATAGTTTTATGTTGGGTAAAATTCTATTCAAATATTCTTTATTCTTCCTTCTTCTTTCGGTAAATAACAACCCCGTATTCAGCCCTTTTACCATATTTTGAAATCGCATCGCATCCTTCCAAAGATTCCACAAATTCAAGGTCTTTCGTTTTAAACTCTTTTAGCTTTTCAGAACTAATTTCTTGATTATCAACAATATAAATTGGCGTAGGTTCGGGCAACGGATTTTGCAAGCGTTTTAAATCACTCAATACTCGGGCAATACTGGTGTTGGCTCGGGCTGTCCACCGTTCTTTTTCGGTTTTAATCTGGATGGTATCATTCCCAATGGTTTCAACTTCTGAATAAGTAACCAGCGATTGCCCACTCTGAACCTGCGGGGTTCTGATAAGTCTCTTCCCAGAAATGATACTGATACTTTCAACAGCGTCTAAATCAGTCGTTTTCCGATTAACCTCCTCTGTTTCAAATTCTCCATTGATTAAATAGACCGCTCCATTATTTTTAAAAATATTTTTCCTAAACTCTCTAAATTGTTCCAAACTCGTCAGAAGGGTATCAGTAATCACTTTCCAATTTCCTGCTTTATCTTGCATTTCGCCCACCACTCGGGTATTAGCCAACATCCACGATAAATTAAAATTGCTTCCATGAGTAACAATTGAAATCAGTCCAGATTTAGCTTTTTTCCCAAAATATCTACTGGCATCTTCCTTAGCAAAAACCTCAATTTCTTTTACATCCTTCAAATTAACACGCTGATAATCAAATGTTTTTGGCTGAAGTCTTCCATCAATCATTACTCGTGGAGTATTGGTGTAAGTAATTGTGTCTTCAGTATTAAAAACATCCAATACAGGCGAATGCGTATAAGTACGATACCGAATAGGTTCGAGTGAATACTGTTTGAAAATGAAAAAATCGTGGGGTAATTGCGAATGACTTTGGTACACAAGGGCAGTGGGTCTCCGATAACGAGCAACTACCCGATATGCTTTCTCTTGTGAGTAGTATTTATAGAAATACGAAGAGTCCTTTTTAATCACCAAAATCTCATGGTTGGCTACCTTTGGTAATACTTCCTTGTGTTCAAAAACGATTCCATTGATATTAACCGACGCTACCTCGGGAATAGAATCAAGGGTATATTTTTTAGATTTATGCAGAGCGTTGGCAAAAGAAATACGTGGGGCAAAGCGTCTAAAATTGAGAGGGTCGGGCTTAGTTGTATCACTGATAAATTCGGCATCGTAACCCAAAGTATCGGTATATACAATATTCTTGTGGTGATAAACCGTAATAGATTTCGAGAAATAATTACGAAAATTCTCTATTTCTTGTTTAGATTGGGCTATTGTACCGTAGCAGAAAGTAGAAAGTAGTAGGAGTGTTTGGATAAAATGCTTCATAGTTAGGAACTTTTACTTTGAAAAACTGCAAATTATCCATAAAAAGTACAATAAGTTGTTAATGAGATGTTAATTCATCCTCTTCCTCAAAAACCTCATCTTCCAACGCCAAAAAATTCACTAATTCATAAGCTTTATTAAACATTGGGAAAATTTTTACTCTGCACAAGTAGGATTCTCCATTTTTTCGATAATTGGTCAAAACGGCTTCAATGGTTTGTCTTTTTTCGATGGCTTCACGAATGGCTGCCCTTACATTGATTTCTGTTTTTTTACCTTGCAAAAATTTTGGTTTTTTCCCTCGGGCAAATTCCGTAGAATAGCCAGTCATCACCGTAAAACCCGCACTGGCAAAACGGATAATTTGTTTGGCATCGGTAATGACAACGGCATTTTCTGACTTTTTGAGATGATTTTTAAAGTCCACCCACTGAATCCAACCCTGACGAATAGCATACTTACAAATTATTTCATAGTCATTTTGGGCTTCTTCCGAAAGTTGTATCGGAGGAGGCATAAATTCGTTACCAATCAATAAAGGGTGTAATAACCCCAAATTTGAAAAGGTATCGGTACTGGCTTTGGGTGACAGATTAAACTGCATAAGTTTTTGATTAACAGAAGATTACGATAAAAGTAAATAAAAAAATCCTACTAAAAAAATAGTTTAGTAGGATGATATTTGGACTTGTCTATTCTTGTTTGAGCTTCGAGTAATTCTTATTCAACAAACCTCAATATACGTTTTGCGTTACTTCTCTTTTGTGACTAAAAGTAGATTTTACATTCTACAAAAGTTTTTTGAAAAAATATTCAACCTCAGCGTATTTTACAAAAATTATTCCACTAATTAATCTTTTCAAAATGTTTCCAAAACGACGGATACGATTTTACTACCACATCTGGCTCTTCAATCACGATGTTCATCAGGGTAGCTAAAGGAGCAAATGCCATTGCCATACGGTGGTCGTCGTAGGTATGAATAGATGCTGGTACGGTCAGTTCATCAGCGGGCGTTAGCAAATATTTATGATTGGTTTCAACTTCTTCTAATCTTGTGCCTAATTTAGCTAATTCAGTTTGCAGGGCAAAAATACGGTCAGTTTCCTTTACTTTCAAAGATTCTATTCCCGTTAGCGTTAGGGGTACTTTTTTGGCCGCTGCCACTACACAAACCGTTTGGGCGAGGTCAGGACAATTCGTAAAATCCCAAGCCAACGCAGTATCCGCAGGTATTTTAGTTAATTTAAAACCACGACCTGTGTATTCAGACCTCACGCCCAGATGGCTCATGATTTCGGTTATTACAGAATCGCCTTGCAATGAATTTTCTTTTAATCCCAACAATTCTAACTCAGTATCAGGATGTTCAGAAAGAGCCACTGCTGAAAACCAATAACTTGCCCCCGACCAGTCCGACTCAATAGCGTAAGGAATTGGTTGATATTTTTGAGCAGGAACGGTCAGTTTCATATTATCCCAATCTCTTATAATACTTACCCCAAACGCTTCCATCTGCTTCAACGTCATTTCTATATATGGTTTTGAGCCTAACTCTCCCGTTATTTCCAAAATCAATCCTTCGGGTAACAGCGGAGCAATCATCAACATGGCAGAAATATACTGCGAAGAAACATCCCCCCGAATTTGCAAAATATTATTGCCCGAAAATTGAAAGCCTTTCAATTGAAGCGGAGGATAACCTTCGTTCTGAACATATTGAATATCAGCCCCCAACGACCGCAAAGCATCGACTAAAATACCGATGGGTCGCTCGCACATACGGGGCGTACCCGTCATGGTTTTGGTCTGTCCTGTTACGGCAAAATAAGCCGTTAGAAAACGCATAGTTGTACCTGCATCAATCACATCAGCTATGGCATCATCCGAAGCCAATAAACGCATCATAGTTTGGGTATCACGGGCTTCTGCCAGATTAGAGAGATTATCTTTCCCGCCAGCTAAAGCATTAATAATCAAGGCTCTATTAGATTCAGACTTAGAAGAAGGCAAGGGAATTTCCGTGCGGAAAGCATGATTTATTTTAGGAAGTGATATAGTTTTCAAATGCTATTATGTTTTTTGGAGGTGTAAAATTAATTATTACTGATTACTTATCAGTCATTAACAATTGGATTTTTGGAAAATTGTACGCATTAAACGATAAACACCCAATAAAATAGTTTATCGGGTGTTTGGTTTTATCTAAATTTTATGATGTCAAAAGTAAGGATTATACGCAAAATCTACTCCACTATATTTTTTAAAGTATGCTTTCTTCTTCGAGAAATAGTTGCTTCATGTCCATTTCTCATGGTCAAAATATCTTTTTCTTGATTGTACATTTCTACGTAATTAGGATTAATCATAAATGAACGGTGTACTCTGAGGAATCCGTGAGTTTCTAAGAATTTTTCAAAGAATTTTATACTTCTTGCCACAATTTTTTCTCTACCATGTAATAAATGAAAAACTGTGTAATTAACATCTCCCTTGAGTAATACTACATTTTTTACAGATACCTTTTTTAAGGTTTTATGATTAATGATTAATAATGAATCATCGCCCTTTTGCTCATAAGTTTTCATAGAGATAATTGATATAATGTATGAAAATTAATAGGAAAAATTAGGGAATAAATTTTGTACGTAACTAATAAAAGACTACTTATCAGTTACTTACAAAATTTATCCCCAAAATAATTAAAGACCTGCTACGGTTAATTTTGCGGTAGAATTAGCAAAATTTAATGTTGAATTAGTGTTGTAATTCAATTTCTTAGCGGTAGCAGTACTGGTGGTAATACTAACGGTATGTCCAGTATCAATGGTTACTGTATCAGTTGCCGTTGGTACAGTTCCAGAATCCCAAGTAGCGGGGTCTTCCCAATTTCCAGATTTAATACTAATAACAATTCCTGTACTAACTCTCACTTTCACGTCGGCAGATTTCTCACTGATACAACTTGTAGGACTGCTGGTCTGACATTTTGCGTAATAGCTGGTTGTAACCGTTGGTGAAACAGGCATTGTTACTGAGGCATCAGTGGCTGCATTGAACCATAACAATGTTCCTGTACAACCCGTAGCCGTAAGAGTAATACTTGCTCCCGAAGCAATGGTTACATCAGCCTGTACGGTAGGAACTGGAACCACAATAACAGCTACAGAAGTAGTAGCCATAGCCGTACAGCCATTAGCATTCGTTACCGTTACGGTATAAACTCCATCATTAGCCACGGTTGAAGCGGCAATGCTTGCCAAAGCCGTAGTAGAAGTAAATCCACCAGGTCCTGCCCAAGCGTAAGTAAATCCACCAGTAGCTGTAACACTTATTGCCGAACCTACACACACTGCATTATCGCCCGTGATGGTAATAGTCGGTGTGGCTTTATCTTCCGTAATTGTTACCGATGCCGTTGCTGTACATCCATTTCCATTCATTCCAGTAACTACATAAGTCCCACCTTCTGTGATATTTGCAATTGCTGTTGTGGCAGTAAATCCACCTGTGCCTGTCCATGAGTAAGAACTTGCACCATTAGCGGTTACAGTTGTGCTTGGCGTTAGACAAGTCAAGACAATTGCTGAAGTTGGTGTGATAGTGACCGTTGGTGTTGTTTGGTTCTGACCAATCGCAATAAGTGCTGAAGCTGTACAACCGTTCGTGTTAGTTCCAACAACAGTGTAACTTCCGCTTGTGGTGATAGTTACTACTGCCGTTGTGGCGGTAAATCCACCTGAACTTCTTGTCCATGAATAGCTATCTGCTGTTAAACAAGTCAAAACAGCCGTTGTCGGTGTTACCACAATCGTTGGCGTGGCTTTGTCTTCGGTAATCACCACACTGGCACTGGCACTGCAACCATTGGCAGTAGTCCCTATCACTGTGTAAGTCCCCCCTACCAATATATCAGCCGTGACGGTGCTGGCACTGAAGCCTCCCGTTCCACTCCATGAGTAAGTAGTCGCTCCCGAAGCTGTTATCGTGGTACTCGGAGTCAAACAAGTCAAGATAGCCGTCGTAGGTGTTACCACAATCGTTGGCGTGGCTTTGTCTTCGGTAATCACCACACTGGCACTGGCACTACAACCATTGGCAGTAGTCCCTATCACTGTGTAAGTC
>JALONS010000399.1 GCA_025454855.1 Arcicella sp. | reverse complement strand
CCGCTGTTTGTGCCACTGCGGATATTCTGATTGCGGCTTTGGGTCGCCCAGAATTTATTACGGCTGATTACGTGAAAGAAGGAGCGGTAGTTATTGATGTAGGCTTAACGAGAGTGGAAGATAAAACCAAAAAATCGGGTTTTGCCCTGAAAGGAGATGTGAACTTTGAAGATGTAGCTCACAAGTGTTCATTTATTACACCCGTACCCAAAGGCGTTGGACCAATGACAATCGTTTCTTTAATGAAAAACACTTTGTTATCAGCCAAAAGAGTAATTTATTAACGATTCAACTAAAAATAGTAATTTTCCAAGTTTACTTTTTACAAAAAATATCTAAAAAGGCTAAAAACAACGTTTTTAACTTTTTTAAACAGAAGGTTTTTTGTACTTTTGCGGAAAATTAATGAATGCACATTTCAAATAAGAGAGTAAAACACAACTCTCAAAAAATATGGCTTCTATCAATCAAGTAAAGATTTTTTCTGGGTCATCATCCCAATATTTAGCAACCGAAATTGCTCGCTATTTTGGTAAAGACTTAGGACAAAGCTCTGTCCAACGATTTTCGGACGGTGAAATGTCGCCAAGTTTTAATGAATCAGTACGTGGTTGCGATGTGTTCTTGATTCAATCTACCTTTCCACCTGCTGATAATATGATGGAATTGTTATTGATGATTGATGCAGCCCGCCGAGCTTCTGCCCACTATGTTACAGTAGTTATTCCATATTTTGGATACTCTCGTCAAGATAGAAAAGATAAGCCAAGAGTAGGTATTGGGGCTAAATTAATGGCAAATCTACTCACAGCAGCTGGTGCTGACCGATTGATGACGATTGATTTACACGCTGGGCAGATTCAAGGATTTTTTGATTTTCCAGTGGACCATTTAGAAGGAAATGCCATCTTTGTGCCGTATCTAAAATCTTTGGATTTAGGTAACATATTATTTGCTTCGCCCGATGTGGGAGGTGTAGTGAGAACCCGAAATGTAGCTAAGTTTTTCAATGCCGAAATGGTAATTTGTGATAAACAACGTAAGCGTGCCAACGAAATAGCTACCATGCAGTTGATTGGTGATGTAAAAGATGCCGATGTGGTATTAGTAGATGATATGATTGATACGGGTGGAACCATGTGTAAAGCCGCTCAATTAATCATGGACAAAGGAGCAAAATCAGTCAGAGCCATCGTAACTCACCCCGTCTTATCGGGGAATGCTTATGATAATATCAACAATTCGGTACTTACAGAATTGGTCGTAACCGATACCATTCCGTTGAAACAAGAGAGTGACAAAATCAAAGTGCTATCAGTGGCTGAACTATTTGCAAAAGCCATCGGTAGAATCCGTGACCACGAATCTATCAGTTCATTATTCATAAAGTATTAATTATTTTTAAACGGTCAGTAGAAGATAGGGATTAGAGATTAGAAGGTTAGATTAAAGAGGAAAGAGGAATCGCATAGCGACAATTCTGTACTCTATAATCAACAATCAAATCTCTAAAATCGAAAGGCTATTGACACAAATCACTCAAAAATGAGAAAGATTGAAATTGTAGGGTACAACAGAGAGACCCTTGGCACAAAGTCTGCCAAAGATTTACGTAACGAATCACTTGCACCATGCGTTTTGTACGGTGGAGAAAAACAAATCCACTTCGCAGTTCCAATGATTCTATTCCGTGAATTATTATATACTCCAGAAGTATCAGAAGTAATTTTAAATATTGAAGGCGAGATTCACCACGCCATCGTTCAAGATTCACAATTCCACCCAGTATCTGAAATGATTCTTCACGTGGACTTTTTGGAAATCGTTGAAGGAAAAGAAATCAAAATTGATGTACCTGTAAAAGTAATCGGTGATGCTCCTGGTGTTCGTAAAGGAGGTAAAATGGTTCAGAAATTACGCAAAATTACATTAAGAGGTTTGGCGGATAATATTCCTGATTTCGTGGAAGCTGACATTACGGGCTTAGATTTAGGTCAAACCTTAAAAGTAGCTAAATTGAAAGCTGAAAACGTAACTATTTTAAACAATACTTCAGCACCAGTGGCAACTATTGATATTCCACGTGCATTAAGAGGTAAACTAAATGCTTAATTTTAAACTTAGCATTACCAATTGATAGATTAAAAATCCCTTTACATAAAAGTAAAGGGATTTTTTAATTTATTCTTATCCCATACTTATTTGTACTTATTCATGGCACAATTAAATTATAGATGTTGTATATTTGTGAGCTTACTGATAGCCCTTCCCCTTACTTTCGAATAATTTTAAACATACCACACATTAGAGTTTGTTGATTATACTGTAGTGAGACCTTTCTATACTACTCTAAATTTAGTTGATTAAATTACCAGACCTATGAATAAATTTTTCTATTTCTTTTGGGGAGTTTTACAATTGTTGGTGACAACTATTAATGCACAAATCAGCATCACCTACCCTACTACCAGAGCTGTTTTCCAACGAAATAATAGTAATCAAACGCTTATTTATATTGCTGGAAATTATACAAGTTTCTCGGATAAAATTGAAGCTCGAGCTGTAGCCCGTCCCATGAGTCCATCACAAGGTTCTAATACCAATTGGACGATTATTCAAACTAATCCCACTAATGGATTTTACTATGGCTCACTCACCGTAATGGGTGGATGGTATGATTTGGAAGTAAGAGCTTGGAATGGAACAACACTTTTGGGCAGTACATCTGTTCAACGCATAGGTGTAGGCGAAGTATTTTTAATTGGTGGACAATCAAATGCTACGGGCGATGGAGGTTTGAAAAGTCAAGGGAATTACGGTCCAATGGCAAATGACGACCGAGTAAGTATCGTCAATTACATAGCCCCGTACAACACAAATTTTGGAGGAATTGTGTTACCCAACCCAGTTTTTAGTAGATTGGATTCTACTATGAACATTGCTCCTTTTGGAGAAAGTGCTTGGTGCTGGGGTGCTTTAGGTGATACCCTAACCAAAAAACTGAATGTTCCGATTGCCTTTTTCAATGGTGGCTGGTCGGGTACGGGTATGAGTGCTTGGCATGAATCTGCCAATGATAGCACCGCCACGCCTTTTAATTATTATACAATGCCCAGAGGAATGCCCTACGGAAACTTTAGAGCTGCACTTCATTTTTATATTGCCCAATTTGGTGTAAGAGCCGTTTTGTGGCATCAAGGAGAAACGGATAATCAAGCAGAAACATCTCGCAATAACTACGGAAGTTATTTGAAAAATGTTATTACCAAAAGTAGGCAACATTCAGGGAAAAATAATTTAACATGGGTTGTTTCTCGGGCTTCGAGGTACAAAGGTTTTCAG
>JALONS010000115.1 GCA_025454855.1 Arcicella sp. | reverse complement strand
TCCTTGCCGTTGGACCACTCTGGCAACCCGCAAAATCCTAAATTTAAACATTTTAGACATGAAGAACATCCGTATTTTCAAAGCATTACTTATTGTACAAACGCTTTCACTATTCGTATATACTATTGTAGCATTCAATAATGATGGGTATAATTTGTTTAATATTTTCCTATCAAACATTCAATCTCTCAACTGGAATGGACAATTTAACAGTGATTTTAGTTGTTACCTTATTTTATCAGGACTGTGGATAGGATGGCGTAATCATTTCACTCCTTCTTCGATTCTTTTGGGAATTGTAGCAATGATTTTGGGAATAATTATATTTGCCCCCTATCTTTTGTATTTATTGACAAAAGAAAACGGAGATTTGAAAAAAGTATTGATTGGGAATCAATAAAACTATTTTCATTTATTCCAAAAATCCTGAGAGAGTATCAACTTGTTTACACGATACTCAAAAATATGATAAAACACGAATATAGCTTCTTAATCTCTACCGAAAATCAGGGTATCGCTTTTGTCGTATAGCCTAAAAAGTAATAATAGTAGAATTTATGTAAGTATAGGATAAAAAAGTATTATTAATAATAGCCCAAAATTTTCCAATTTTGGGCTATTATTTTTTTTCATAATATAACCATTAAAAAATGGGAAAAATCATAGCTGTCATAATCGTTTCGTGCCTATTTATTTCAAAAATTCAAGCTCAGTATAGCCTTGCGGATAAATCAGCAACTGAAGAGACAAAAACGTTATACCAAAATTTAGCTAAGCAAGCTCGTAAAGGGTTTATGTTCGGACACCAAGATGACCTTGCTTATGGTATTGGTTGGCGTAATATTGACGGGGAGTCAGATGTAAAAAAAGTATCAGGTGAATATCCCGCTGTTTTTGGTTGGGATTTAGGACATCTTGAGCTTGACAGTACCAAAAATTTAGATGGTGTGCCTTTTGAAAAAATCAAGGCGTATATTCAACAAGTACACGCACAAGGGGGCGTAAATACCATTACGTGGCATCTTCGGAATCCTGTAAATGGTAAATCTGCTTGGGATGTTGATTCAACGGTCAAGCATATTCTTGTGGGAGGAAAAAAATATTCGGTATATGAATCTTGGCTTGCAAAAGTGGCTACTTTTTTAGGGAATCTAAAAGATAAACAAGGGAAAGCGATTCCCGTCATTTTCAGACCATTTCATGAACATAATGGTAGTTGGTTTTGGTGGGGGAAAAAGCATTGTAGCCCCGATGAATACAAAGAATTATACCAACATTTGGTTCGATACATGGCTTCGAAAAATGTTCATAATCTAATCTATGCCTATTCAACGGATTATTTCTCGGATGAAAAGGATTATTTTGAACGTTATCCCAACGACCAATTTGTGGATATATTAGGCTTTGATATTTACCATAGAAATGCCCCCCAAAGTAATGAACGTTTTATACAGGATGTAGATAGAATGCTAAACTCTATCGAAAATTACGCTCAAAAACATCATAAACTAACCGCTATTACCGAAACAGGATTGGAACAAATAACCGAAAAAAATTGGTGGACGGATATTTTACTAAAGAGTATTGGTGGACACAAGATTTCGTATGTTTTAGTGTGGAGAAACGGCAGACCTGACCACTATTACGCTCCTTATCCTAATCAATTGAGTGCCGAGAATTTTAAATATTTTATTCAGCAACCCCATATATTCTTAGAAAGAAAAACAAAAACCTCGAAACTATACCAAAAACAACCAATAGCCAAAAAGAAATGAAAATGTTATAGAGAATACACAAGCCAAAAACAACCTCACTATTTATACTCAATGGATTGAGGTTTGCAAAAGAAAAATGTTGTAAGACGTTGATTTCCAAAACTTACCCATTCGTTTTTTTAGCAAATCGCTTTTCGCTTAGTATAGTAAGATTACTTAACTCATTCATGAAAATACAATTATTAGATTTTATTGTGATTATCTCCTACTTGGTAGTAGTATCCATTATAGGAATAGTCCTGAAAAAACAAGCTCAAAAAAGTAATAAAGATTATCTTCTCGGAGGTAATTCAATGCCCTATTGGATGTTGGGCGTTTCCAACGCCTCGGGAATGTTTGATATTTCTGGAACGGCTTGGATGGTCAGTATCATGTTTATCTACGGTGTAAAGAGTATTTGGTTGCCTTGGCTATGGCCCGTTTTTAATCAAATTTTCATGATGGTTTATATGTCTGTTTGGTTGAGGCGTTCTAATGTATCTACTGGTGCGGAGTGGATGCTCACCCGCTTTGGAAGTAAAAAGGATGCACAACTTTCGCACAAAATTATCATTGCTTTCGCTTTGTTGTGCTGTTTGGGTTTTATGGCGTATGGTTTTATCGGTTTGGGTAAATTCATAGAAATATTTATTCCTTGGGAAATCGTTAAAAGTTACGTACCGTTTTACGTGCCTCCTATGTACGTTGCTCATCTTTACGGCATTATTTTTACCCTTTTCACCGTCTTTTATTCTCTTTTGGGTGGCATGAAGAGCATCGTTTGGGCAGATTTAATCCATTATGTTATTATGGTTTTTGTGTCTGTTGCCGTGGTAATTATCGCAAGGCAAGCCTTATCAGCTCACTCGCTGAATGTACCCAAAGGCTGGAATGAACTATTTTTTGGAAAAGAGCTGAATCTTGATTGGAGCGGAATTATTGACGAAGTAAATACCAAAATTACCAACGATGGTTTCTCTCCTTTTGGTTATTTCTTCGCATTAATGACTGCCAAAGGCATTTTGGCAAGTTTGGCAGGACCAGCTCCCAATTACGATATGCAAAAAATATTATCCACAAAATCACCCCGTGAAGCGGCTCTGATGAGTATGATAGTAAATGTTGTTTTGTTACCCACTCGCTATTTACTCATTATTGGTATTGCCGTATTAGGCTTACTATTTTTCAAAGATTTAGATATTTCCACTGCCACAGGGTCTGATTTTGAGCGAATACTACCCGCCGCACTCAATACTTTTATTCCTTCGGGCTTATTAGGATTGATTTTAGTAGGATTAATGGGAGCATTCATGGGAACTTTTGCAGGAACATTCAACGCCGCACAGGCTTATATGGTTAATGATATTTATCTGAAATCAATTAACCCGCAGGCTACCAATAAGCAAATATCCCGAATGAATTACATTACGGGCTTATCGGTCGTTTTCATCAGTATCATGCTGGGTTTCTTTGCCAAAGATGTTAATAGTATTTTACAATGGATTGTATCTGCACTGTACGGTGGGTACATTGCTGCCAACGTATTAAAATGGCACTGGTGGCGGTTTAACAGCTACGGCTTTTTTTGGGGAATGTTCGCAGGCATTATTTCTGCCATGATTTTACCGACTATTTTCCCAAATGCCTTACCACTTTACTATTTTCCTATCATTTTATTCTTATCAATTTTGGGGTCTATCGTTGGTTCATTACTAACGCCACAAACGGATACAGAAATTCTGAAAGTATTTTATAAGAATGTTCGCCCTTGGGGTTTTTGGAAACCTATTGAATTGATGGTAAAAGCAGAAGACCCTACGTTTGAATCTAATAAAGACTTTAAAAGTGATATGTTCAATGTGATTATTGGTACAATTGCTCAGACTGCTATTACAGCTCTGCCAGTTTACGTTGTACTCATGATGCCTTTTCAGATGGGAATTTCCTTGACTATACTCGTCATTTGCAGTTTTATTCTGTGGAAAACGTGGTATAAGAAACTTCCTAATGAATAGTAAGCAAAAACAATTTGCGAGAAACTCAATAGATAAATCATTATAGTTTTCCGAACATATTTTAAAATACACTCAACTGATGAAGGTTCACAAAAGAGAAATGACGTAAGTTGTTTATTTTCAATAATTTACAAATTCGTTTTTCGCTCAGTATATTTCCTAACAGCTCTGTTTAAATCCTAAAACTAATAACCCTAATATTATGAGTATTTTTGACCAACGATTAGAAGCCTTACAAGCTCATTTCAATGACTTAATTTCGAAGCCTAATCATAAAGTTTCTTTGGGAAATGGTATCTATGACCGTTATGAAAATCCAATTTTAACTGCCAAACATACACCACTTACTTGGCGGTATGATTTAAACCCTGAAACTAATCCATTTTTGATGGAACGCTTCGGAATAAATGCTACTTTTAATGCTGGGGCTATCAAATGGAATGGAAAATACATTTTAGCGGTGAGAGTGGAAGGGTTAGACAGAAAATCGTTTTTCGCCATTGCAGAAAGTGATAATGGTATTGATAATTTTAAGTTTTGGGAATATCCTATCCAAATGCCAGAAACAGACAACCCCGACGGCAACGTGTACGATATGCGTTTGGTGGCACACGAAGATGGCTGGATTTACGGACTTTTTTGTACGGAACGCAAAGACCCGAACGCTCCTAAAGGTGATGAATCATCGGCAGTAGCCCAAGCGGGCATGGCTCGTACCAAGGACCTCGTGCATTGGGAACGTCTCCCAGATTTGAAAACACCGTCACCACAGCAACGAAATGTAGTTCTTCATCCAGAATTTGTGAATGGAAAATACGCTTTTTACACTCGTCCACAAGATGGTTTTATAGAGGCAGGGACTGGTGGTGGCATTGGTTTTGGATTGGCAGAGTCAATGGAGAATCCCATCGTAGAAAAAGAATTTATCGTTGATGAAAAACATTATCATACAGTTTATGAAGTAAAAAATGGGCAAGGACCCGCTCCAATTAAAACTGCTTATGGCTGGTTGCATTTGGCACACGGTGTGCGTAATACTGCCGCTGGTTTACGGTACGTGCTGTATTTATTCATGACTGATTTGGAAAATCTTACCAAGGTAATTTATAAACCCGCTGGCTATTTTATTGCTCCAGAGGGTACAGAAAGAGTTGGAGACGTTTCAAATGTTACTTTTGCGAATGGCTGGATTTTAGATGATGACGGACGTGTATTTATTTACTATGCCTCTTCGGATACCCGTATGCACGTGGCAACTTCTACCTTAGCCCAATTACTTGATTATGTGATGAATACTGCTCCAGACGGTTTCCGTTCGGCTACTTCGGTGGAAACCATCTATCAACTGGTAGATAACAATAAAGTTTTTATGGAGACGAAAAGTTTAATAGAAGTGTAAGCCGTTTAAATAACTTTACGTTTAGATTCAACATTTTAACAAAACACGTATCAACAAACTATTATCGAATTACTTAATACCAATGACCAACCAACAATATCAACATGAAGTGACCCAAGAATTAGAGAATATTCTAAATTATTGGGAAAAATATACACTTGATAATGAATTTGGAGGGTTTCAGGGACGGATAAATGCTGATGACGAAATTGTACCCCAAGCAGATAAGGGACTTGTACTAAATGCCCGAATTTTATGGACTTTTTCGGCAGCTTACCAACATAATGCTAAACCAGAATATCTCCAACTTGCTCACCGAGCATTTGATTATTTGGATACTTATTTTAGAGATAAAAATTATGGTGGTCTTTACTGGTCGGTCGATTATTTAGGAAACCCAAACAATACCCGTAAACAAATTTATGGACAAGCCTTTGCCATTTATGGATTGTGTGAATATTATAAAGTCTCACAGAACCAACTGGCGTTGAATTGGGCAATTGAATTATTTGAAATTATTGAGAAATATAGTTTTGATACCGTTCATGGGGGTTATATAGAGGCTTTGGCAGAGGATTGGCAACCCATCCATGATTTAAAGTTGAGTGATAAAGATGCCAACGAACGAAAGTCGATGAATACCCATCTTCATATCTTAGAAGCCTACACTAATCTGTTGAGCCTATGGCGAAATGAACAAATAGAAAAGCAAGTTGAGGGTTTATTATCGGTTTTTTTGAAATATATCATCAATCCTCAAACAGGACATCAATACCTTTTTCTGGATGACGACTGGACGGTAAAATCAAACATTATCTCTTATGGACATGACATTGAAGCATCGTGGCTATTGCATGAAGCCGCCGAGGTTTTAGGCAATTCCGAAATTAGCAAACAAACCCACTTTTTAGCCCTAAAAATGACGGATGCCGTTCAAATTGGTTTATCAGAAGATGGTGGTTTGGCTTATGAATCTGATGAAGACCATCACGATACTGACAAACACTGGTGGGTACAAGCAGAAGCAATGGTAGGGTATTTAAACGCCTATCAGTTATCAAAAAATGATAAATATTTGAAACAGTCCATCAAAAGTTGGGCATTTATCAAACAATGTTTAATTACTCCCACGGGTGAATGGCACTGGGCGGTACAAGGGCAACATAATACTCCAATGCCCAACCAAGATAAAATTGGATTTTGGAAGTGTCCGTATCACAATGCCCGTGCCTGCATGGAGATTATCAGAAGATTGAGTGTACAGAAAATGGTTAATATTTAACAACAACTATTGCTTAAAGTCGGAATCACTTGATTTCGACTTTTTTGTCTTTCTCTCAACTATTTTTCTAAATATTAAAACTAAAAATATGTTTAAAAATTTTATTTGGTTTTCATCAGAATAACAAAATATCCATTTACATATCCTTACTTTTCTTGTCTTGATACAAGAAAAGTAACAAAAGAAAATCAAGAAATTCCGAAACTCGCTGCGCTCAAACAGCGGAATTTCAAAAATAGCTTACGCATACTTTTTAAATACGTGATAAGTAATCATTTGCAAAATTTAAACATAGTCTAATAACAACTCCTCCTAAATAAACTCCACACAAAATGTAATCTTTAATCTCAGATGCGTCACATGAAAAGATATACTTTGTTACTGTTCAGTATTAGTATTCTTTTGGGAATGCTCAAATGGGGCATTGTGGAAGATATAAGCATAGAGAGTTCTCACAAATTAAACCCTAACTCTGAAAGTACGTCAGGTGGCATCAAATTTACTGATTTCAGTCTTAATGGTATTACCAAATTAAAAACTGACTACCCAGAATTAGATGGTAGTGAGATTGGCATAGTCCAAAAAGAACATCGCCCTGATTTAGATGATATAGATATTAAAAACAATATTACTACGTCCTCACTCGAATCCACCGAAACAACCCTGCACGCCACCCAAGTAGCATCCATTATGGTCAGTAATGGAATTAGTTCGCCTTTAAATGAGGGTATTGCCCCCAAAGCAAAATTATTTTCGGTATCGTTTAATAACCTTAATCCCGAAAAAGATGCTTTTTATCTCAATAACCGTATTTCTATTGTCAATAATTCTTTTGGAACGAACTTAGAATCTTTCTACGGGCAGAATGCCTCAGAATACGATGCCGTCTGCTTGCGTCAGCCAGATTTGTTATTCCTATTTTCATCGGGAAATATTGGTAATTCAAACAGCCTCACGGGGAAATATGCCAATATTCCCAACTTTGCCAATTTATCGGGCAATTACAAAATGGCGAAAAATATACTAACCGTCGGAGCTATCAATCAATACGGTGAATTAGCGAGTAATAGTTCAAGAGGTCCAGCGTATGATGGGCGTATCAAACCAGAAATTGTGGCTTTCAGTAATAATGGAACTTCAGAAGCAACGGCGTTAGTATCGGGAGCAACGGCACTTTTTCAACAAGCATTTCAGAAAAAAATGTCCAAAATTCCTTCTTCTGCTCTCACAAAAGCCATTTTAATCAATTCTGCCGACGATGTGGGGAATAAAGGACCTGATTTTTCAACGGGCTTCGGAAGCCTGAACATTGTGAAAGCCGTAGAGACCGTAAAACAGCAACATTTTTGGGAGAGCAACCTTATCAACAACGAACAAAAAGCCATCACGATAACCATTCCAGAAAATATTTCCTTGTTCAAAGTCACACTTTGCTGGACAGACCCGCCTGCTATCAATAATGCCACCACGGCATTGGTCAATAATTTAGATTTAACCTTGAGTACCAACAGTCCAAGTTTTACTATTTGGCAACCGTGGGTCTTAAACTCATCTCCAAACCCTGATTCTTTAAAAAAATTACCCACTCGAAAACGAGATTTTTTAAATAATATTGAGCAAATAACCCTTGAAAAACCCAGAGCGGGAGTTTATAAAATTCTTGTTTATGGTGAAAAAGTAAGTACTGCCAAACAAAATTTTTCGGTAGCGTACCAATGGGAATATACTAATAGTTTCGAGTGGTTATTTCCCTTGCAAAATACTAAAATCGTTGCCAATTCAACCACGAATATTCGTTGGCAAAATACACATACCGATACACAAGGACAATTATCGTATTCATCTGATGGGGGTAAAATTTGGCGAGTAATAGCTGATAAAGTCGATTTGCAGAAAGGATATTATGAATGGGAAACACCTTCGATTTTTGGAAAAATCCTGCTCAGAATAACGACTAATAATCGGGTTTTTATGAGCAAAACATTCACTATTTCGCCTATTTTAGAGCTAAATGCACACTTTTTTTGCACTGATTCTACCCAATTACATTGGAGATTCCCCTACACAAATAACAACATTAAATACAACGTTTTCCGATTTGATAAAAAGACCTTTACTTGGCTAAAAGTTGCCACAACCGCACAATCATCCATTACATTACAAGGTAATTTCAAGCATGATTTTTTTTCCGTTGAACCGCTCGGTGAAAGCGAACTAACGGGTATTAGAAGCGATTTTATCAGTGCTAAATCATCTGGAACAGATTGTTTTTTCAACTCATTCACAGCATCTCTTGAAGAGGACAAAGCCTTCTTGAACGTTAATCTCAGTAGTCTCGTGGGTCTTAAATCTATCACTTTTCAGAAAATACTTTCGTCAATCGTAAAAGATATGAAAACGATACCAATCACCCCTACCATACAGAGTTATCAGGCAATAGATGAACAACTAACGGAGGGGATTAATCAATATCAGTTAAGGATAAACTTTTTGAACGGCAAGAGTATTTATACCGATACTCGTCAGGTTTTTTATTCGGAAAACCAACTGTTTTGGGTATATCCTACGCCAATTAGTTCAGATGAACTATTAAAGATAGAAAATAGTAGCCAAGAGACTTTTCAACTCAGTTTTTACACCCTCAGTGGGCAACTCATCAATGAGTTTCCCATCTATACAGGTCATAATCAATTACCATTATCAGGCTTTCCGTCAGGCAATTATTTATACTTGATTCATTCACCGCAGTCTTCGCAATTTCAAAAAGGAAAAATCACTATTAAACCTTAATGAGTCGATTTTAGTAAAAATTCAAAAGATATAATTTCCATTTCCAAGTAATTTTAAAATACATTAGCGATAAAAATAGCATTTTAATGAAATATATTTATTTTCTAAGAGGATTGATACGAATATCACAAAAATTAATTTTAGAAAATTATGTTTTTGTATCAATAAATGATTTAATAGTACCATAGGCAAATTATTGTACTATAAATAGATAATTTTGTACTATATAGCTTGTCTGAATATTTTTTTACTTTGTAATGAGCTTATTAAAAGCTCTTAAAAATCCAAAAACAATCTTTCAAGTCATGCTAAATCAAATGAAATTTGCCCGTGTATTTGGGCTTGGTATTGCTACATCGGTGGCGTTACTTTTATCAAGTTGTTCAGAATCCATTAGTCCAGAAGAAAAAAAAGTTGATGCAATTGAAGAAGCCAACTTTACCAATGGGAATGGCGTAAATCTCCAGCCTTCTTATACCAACAGTGGAAATGTAAACGCAGGGTGGAATTTCATGAAAAACTACCCCAAAATCAAGGCGGTAAGAATAGAAATTAACCCTGAAGCAGGAGGTGGTGAGGCAACACAAGTTGCAAATGCTGCTCGCTTAATCAAAGAAGCCCATACTAATGGATATCAAGTAATTGCTACCTACCACCCTAACAAATTGGGAGATGAAAGTACCAATGCAGACATCCAAAATGCTGGTAGGTTTTGGAAAAATTATTATGACAACCTCTCAAGTAATGGTACAGCACCGTTTATTATTAATCTCATCAATGAATGGGGACCTCATGCCATTACGGCTCAGAATTTTGCTACCCAAGTAAATGCAGCTCTTGCGAATGTGTATGCAGCCCCAGTAAATGCCAGAGACGGAGGCACAGGGAGATATAATAAACAAGTTATCATTGATGCACCGGGGTATGGACAAGAAACTTACACCCTCAAACAAGCTGTTCCACTCATTAATGCCACATACAGAGGAAAATTAATTCTATCGGCTCATATTTACCCAAGTTGTTATGTGTTTAATCGTCCAGATGGCTCAAAAGGACCGATGTACGCCAATGATTTAGCAATTATGGGACAGGCAGGATTACCTTGTATGTTAGGAGAATTTGGTAGTTATGCTAAGGATGGTGGAGGTGCCAATTGGTCAACTTTAGTTGATTACGCCAAAAACAAATCTTGGCCAGTTTTTGCTTGGGCGTGGTGCGGTGATGGCACAGGAAAACTCACAGAAGGGCGAGGGCTAAATGGAAAAGGAATGAACATGGTAGATGTTAAGTACGAACCAAATACAAACTGGTCTTACGGTAACTTCAAAATATTCGGTGATAATAGTGCATATACAGCAGCACCATACATGGCTACCATGATTAATAAATTATAATTTCACTTCATTCTCTATCGACTCTCCGAAGCAATGCGTTTGCCTCGGAGAGTTTTTATTTTTTAGCACAAATTGAATTATATAATGATACAATTTGTACATTTTATAAAACAACTACCCTTTTTTAATATAAATAAAATAATATTAAATTGCAAAATACACGAAATTTAGTCAATTTTATACTTATTATTACCTTGCTAAGGTATAATACTTAAATGACTTTTTCTTAGAAAAATAATACTTCAATAACTCTTATGACCAAATTTTATCGAGAAATTACTCCGCTTACTTCTAACGATTGTTTCATGGTATTCGCTCGAACAAAGAGTAAATTTGATTTTCCACTTCACTTTCACGAAGAGTTTGAACTCAATTTTATCGAAAATGCAAAAGGGGCAAAACGCATTGTAGGGGATAATATTGAGACTATCGATAATATGGAATTGGTACTGGTGGGTTCTAACATTCCACATGGCTGGTTTACGCATGAATGCCAAAGCGAAAATGTCCATGAGGTTACAATACAATTTCACCGAGATTTGTTTGATGAAAAGTTTTTGAATCGTAATCAAATGAGTTTTATTCGGTCTATGCTGGAGCGGTCTTTTAGGGGTATTTCATTTGCTCCCGAAACCATTAAAAACATTAAACCTCGTTTATTGGAGCTTTCTAAAACGAGTGGATTTTCTTCGGTAATGGAGTTACTCTCTATTCTGCACGACTTATCGGTATCAAGAAATATGAAAACACTCACAACGCTTACCTTTGCTAACGAACAAACAACTTATGAAAGCCGTAGAATTGAAAAAGCCTTTGAGTACATGCGTAATAATTACGAAAAAGAAATCTCTTTAGATGATATTGCTAAAATCGTCAATATGACCGTCGTGAGTTTCAGTAGATTTATTAAAAAGAGAACGGGCAAAACTTTTATTGATAGTTTAAATGACATTAGGCTCGGACACGCCTCTCGGTTACTGATTGATACTCGGCTTTCCATTGCGGAAGTTTCCTACCGATGTGGTTATAATAATTTATCTTATTTCAACCGTATCTTCAAGAAAAAACACAATTATACTCCAAAAGAATTTAGGGAAAATTATTCTGGCAAACGGACTTTTGTTTAAAGGATTTGTTATTTTTCTACGTAATAAAATCACTTTTTTAGTGTCAAAAAGTAATTATTTGTATAGATTTTTAACGCAAAAACAAAGAATATCACAAATAGCGGAATATACACATAAAAAAATACCTAACAACGGTTTCACGTCGTTAGGTAAAGGAGAAACTTAATACTTGTAAAAGTATTGATATATAAAATTGAAAGGTTGAAAATTTACTTTTGTTAGTAATCCATTAAGTTTAAATGGATTATTTGATGAAAATAATATCATCTAAATAAAAACGCTCATCACCCCCATCTGGACCTTTTATTCTCCAACCGATTTGATTGAATGCAGTACCTGTTGCCCAAAGGTCGAGTTTGGCAACGGGAATTTTGAACGCAATTTTAGTTGGTTCGTCAAAGCTGGCAAAACCACTTTTACTGGTCTGCGATGAAATAAATAATTCCATATCTTTTGAACCGCCTTTAATCCAGAATGATAAAAACTTATATCCGTTATTTGGGGTAGGATTCCATCCAAAACCTAATTGATGCCAGTTTCCTGCGGCATAATCTTTGTAAACAGATGCCGTTCCTGTTTTGAAAACGGTTTTACTAACGGTACCACCCGCACCCCAAGAGGCATCCTGAAAACCATTATCATAGCCATCACAAATTCTTGTGTAGTAACGGTTGTTCCAGCCCCATTGGTGATGGATAGTGTAGCCTGAGAAAGCGTTGTTGAAGGCATAGTCAGTACTAAAGAAGTGGCAGTTTTAGACTTGATGCTTACCTCCGTTGTTGTTCCTGAAAATACTACTTTTGAAACATCATCAAGGTTTTTACCCGTCAAGGTAATTTCTGAACCTCTGGTAAAATTGTAATTTGATACATCTAAAATGGTAGCAAAACCTAATACGTTAAAAGGAACTTTTACTTCAACTCCCAAGCTATTTTTAAAGATAATATCTTGATTACCTGGAATTGCCTCGGCTGGTACTCGAAAAATCAGTGTATTATCTGTATTGAAAGTAGAGTTAATCACTCCTCTGACATTTCCCTTAGAAAAAGTGATGTATTGAATACCTCCCAAACCTTTTCCTGTGAGTGTCAAAACTGCATTTGATGCCGCCAAAGCTGGCGTAATTTTTTCAATACTGGGGCTGGTAGATGCCGATGGAGCGGGTTCAGACTCCACTGTACAAGATGTTGCTAACCAACTCATACCAATGATTCCGATGGTAATTATTTTGACTATATAGTTTTTCATTTTCTTAAAGTTTTATGTAAGTAGCCTTCAGAAATTACTTTTGGCTCTAAGTTTTATCGTTGAATACCCAAAGCGTTGAGAATAATGTTACTAAGTAAAGTTTGAAATGAAAGTCTTAACATTAAAAGAACATCCCATAATATCTTCTCTCCCACTCGGTATCAATTCACTATTTGTAATACGCAACGGCTGGCTCTAATAATAACGGATTAGTTACTGTTTCACGCTGTGGAATTGGCAAGAAAAGCTGTGACTCGGATGAAATAGTTGCTTTAAAACTTGCTAATACACCATTATCGTTGAGTGTTCCTCGCTCTTGTTTTGCAATCATTTCTTTTGCTTTAGCAAAACCCTGACGTTGAATATCAAACCAATAATCTCCTTCAAAAGCAAATTCTACTTTTCGCTCATGCAGTAGGTCATCCATTGAAATACTGTTTACTCTCGGTAAGCCTGCTCGTGTATGTACCGCATTATACGCCGCCAGTGCACTGGCATCGTTGGTGGT
>JALONS010000114.1 GCA_025454855.1 Arcicella sp. | reverse complement strand
CCTTTCATTTTAGGTCCTTCAAAACCTCCGCCCGTGATAGGTACTACTCGCCGAATTCCATGCCCTGTGTCTCCAATGGTCATGGGTTTATCAACGGTTACTTTCAAAGCACAAACAAACTCTAAATCTGGAGCTACGGGTGTTTGAGCAAAAGTTGTTGCCGTGGCAAATAAGATAATGATTAGTATTTTTTTCATTTTCCTTTATGATTAGCGTTATCTTCCATCTGTGAACTATTGATTTTTCATGTCGGACGTTGCCTGCAACGTCTCTACGGCTGTCCCCACATTTTTATCGCTGTATTTACTACTAATTCCATTTTTCGCCACTGGTCGTCGTGGGTGAGGTCGTTGCCATGATGAGTTGATGAAAAACCACATTGTGGACTCACACACATATTTTCGAGTGGCATATATTGTGCCGCTTCATCTATCCGTTTACATAAGTCATCTATATTTTCTAAGGCTCTTTTTTTGGATGAGATAATTCCCAATACCACCCTTTTATTGTTTGGCACAAATCTCAAAGGGGCAAAATCCCCCGAACGCTCATCGTCATATTCCAAGAAATAAGCATCCACATTGATTTCGTTAAAGAGAATTTCCGCAACGGGTTCGTAGCCTCCTTCGGCAAACCATGTACTTCTGTAATTACCCCGACAAAGGTGAATACCTACCGTCAAATCTTTCGGGCGATTGTCAATGACTGAATTTATTAAGGCGGCGTAAGTTTTGGGTAGTTGGTTGGGGTCTTCCCCTCTTTCTTTGGCAGCTTCCCGCATTTTGGGGTCACAGAGGTAAGCTAAATTGGTATCATCCAACTGTAAATATCGCAAACCTGCGGCGTAAAGATGGTCAATTTCCTCCCGATAAGCAGCCGCTAAATCATGGAAAAACATATCCATATCAGGGTACGAATTGATGTCAATAGATTTGCGTCCGCCTCTAAAATGCACCATTGTAGGTGAAGGAATTGATACCTTGGGTGTTTGACCAACCACTGATTTTAGGTAGTTGAAATCTGCCACCTGAATATCTTTCACGTGCTTCAATTTGCCCGTTATGCTCAATTTGGGCGGTGTGAAGCCATCTTCTGCCACTTTGGCGTTAGGATTTGCTTCGATACCACCCGTTACAGTTACGCCCTCCAGCTCTTTCAAAAAATCGAGGTGGAAATAATCACGACGAAATTCTCCATCGGTGATAGACTTTATACCCGTTGATTCTAACTTTTTCACCGTTTCGGCAATGGCTTGATTTTCGATGGCTCTGAGTTCTTCGGCAGAAATCTCTCCGTTTTTCCAGCGTAAACGATTTGTTTTTACTTCGGGAGTTCTGAGTAAACTGCCCACGTGGTCGGCTCTGAATGGTAATGACATGGTATGTGTTTTTGGGATTGAATCAAAAATGAATGAGGCTTTGGACTGGAGTTTGAGAACCCAACACCACTGGCGGGTTGCTGCTGGGGTTCTCAGACAAATTCTCTGTAAATTGTAAAAAAACAAAAAAATATAATAATTATACCATACAAAGTACCGTGTTTCCATCTATGAAAATTAAGCAAAACAAGGGAATTAATAAGCAAAATCAATCAAATAACAGTTTTTCGATACTGATTGGGGGTTAGATTCGTATTTTTTTTGAAAAAACGGCTAAAATCACTCGATTCAAATTGACCAATCTTAAAGGCAATTTCACCAATACTTAAATGCGTTTGACGCAGTAGAACTTTCGCTTCTAATATTCGCATTTCGTTTAGCAAATCATGGGCGGTTTTTCCCGTAGTCAGCTTTACGCATTTGTGTAAATGATTGGGGGATATAGCTAAATATTCGGCAAATTCGGCTACGGTTTTTTTCTGATAAATTAATTCTGACAAAGCATTTTTATACCGCTGAGTAATGTACGAAGACGCATTTTTAGGCTCAGATTCAGACATTACGTTTAGGTGTTTCAATTCTGCAAATAGGGCTAATAAATAGACTGGTACTAAGTCAAATCGTTCAGTTTGGCTTAGGTGATACTCTTGTTCAAGAATTGCCAATAATTGGTCAATTCTACGGAACTCCGTTATCGCTACTACGGGTTCACTTCTGAGTTGAAAAAAGGGAAATTCTTTGTCAATATCTACTTTGAGCGTAGTTTGCAGAAAAATATCAGGTTGAAAATGGCAATAAAAACCCGTTGCATCAGCACTGATGGATTCAAACGTAGTAATTTGTTGGGCGGGCAGTAAGAAAAACTGTCCCGCTTTGATTTCATATTTGCTCAAGCCTTTACTTCGAGTAGCTGAACCTGTTTTGAGGTAAATAAAGAAATATACCGACCGCCTGTGGGGCGGTAAAGGTAAGCTCAGATGCTCACGGTACATTTCTACTCTTTCGATGTGAAATCTATCGTAGAAATTGTAAACAACAGGTCGCCAATTCGGATTGAAAAAATGGTCGTCGAATTGGAATGGGTTGAGATTCAGTATTTTCTCTGTTTTATCTTTAGACATTTCCCAAATCAAGAATTGAAAAATTGTACTTACTTCGCTCCCATTCTGATAGCTCCATCCAAACGAATCACCTCACCATTCAGCATTTCGTTATGGATAATATGCTGAACCAAAGACGCAAACTCAGCGGGTTTCCCGAGGCGTGGAGGAAAAGGCACTTGCTTCCCGAGTGAATCCTGAGCATCTTGGGGTAAAGATGCCAGCAGGGGCGTTTCAAAAATACCAGGGGCGATAGTCATTACTCTGATGCCCATACGGGCAAGTTCACGGGCAATGGGTAGCGTCATCGCCACAATTCCCCCCTTAGAAGCGGCATACGCTGCCTGACCAATTTGTCCATCAAAAGCCGCCACTGAAGCCGTATTGATGATAATGCCACGCTCGCCGCTTTGGTTAGGTTCGTTATTTTGCATGATATTCGTTGCCAAACGAATCACATTAAATGTTCCTACCAAATTGACATTCAATACTTTATGAAAAAACTCTAAAGAATGTACGCCATTTTTACCAACTACTCGCTGAGCGGGACCAACGCCCGCACAGTTGATAACTCCGTGCAGACCTTCGAAAAGTTGCACTGCTGCATCAATGGCGTTTTGTACTGCTTCTTCATTAGCTACATCCGTTTTGATGAATCGACTATTTTTCCCCAAATGATTCTCGGCATTTCTTCCTGCTTCTTCGTTCACATCTATCAAGAGGGCATTCCCATCGTTTTCAATAATCATTTGAGCCGTTGCTAATCCTAAGCCTGACGCTCCACCAGTAATGATGAATGTATTATTTTTGATAGTCATTGTATTTACGAATAAATTTTTTCTACTAATGCAGCTCTATGTTTCAATACAGCCCGTTGGTTGAGCGAGCCTTTGTCGGTTATTTCTCCCAAATCAATCGATGGAGGGTCGAGAGCCACTACTATTTTAGCAATCCTGTTGGCACTTCCAGTGGCTGTTTTACCCAAATTTTCTACTAAATCATCCAAATATTGTTGAATTTTAGGATGCGAAAAAGCCGTTTCATTGATAGTATCTGTGGGTAAATCCGCTAATTTTCGACAAGCCTCCGCATTTAAAAAAGCTATCGCCCCAACAAATTCTTTATCCAAGCCCGTCAATACTACATCTTGCACAATGGGCGAGCCAATAGCTAAAAACTTAGCTTTCAAAATCCCTACATTTACCCAAGTACCCGTTGATAATTTAAAATCTTCGGCAATTCTACCGTCAAAAACTAAACCTTTATCGGGGGCATTTTCATCCAAAAATTTTACGGCATCGCCCGTTTTATAAAACCCTTCTTCGTCAAAAGCCTTTTGGGTGGCTTCGGGGTTTCGCCAATAACCTTGCGTTACATTGGGGGCTTTGTATCTAATCTCTAATTTATCCCCATCGGGTACAAGATGCAGTTCCATGCCCGCCACGGGTACGCCCAACAAACCCGAAAAAGCTCCTTCCCAGTTAGCAAATATTGCCGATGGACCAGACTCTGTACATCCTAAACCCGTAATAATCGGCACTTTTCTACCGAGAGTTTGTAAAGATAATTCCTCCAACTTAGTCCAAATAGGTTGTGCTAAACTTGCCCCCGCATAAAAAAACATGGTTAAATTTTTAAAGAACGTTTCTCGTAAAGTGGGTTCTTTTTCTAAAAAATACACCAACATTTCAAAACCTTTGGGTACGTTGAAATAAGCCGTTGGAGCAATCTCTCTTAAATTTTGGGCGGTTATTTCTATGCCCTTGGACGTAGGTTTACCGTCATCAATGTACAATGTTCCTCCGTTGTAAAGAGCCAGTCCAAAGTTATGGTTTCCGCCAAATGTATGATTCCAAGGCAACCAATCTACAAAAACGGGTGGCATTTCCCTCATAAACGGAAAGGCTTGGGTGATTTGCTGTAAATTAGCACACCACATCTGATGCGTATTGATAACACCTTTGGGCAAACCCGTTGAACCAGAAGTAAATAACACCTTTGCCACGTCATTACCCGTAACTTTTTCATAAGCATTTTCAACGGCATTGGTTGGGTTTGTAGCTAACAAGACTGAAAAGTCTACGGTTGATTTTCCTTCTGCTGTAATCATGGTAGCATCAGGAAAAAGCATTTTTGCCGTTTGAAGAGCCTTCTCATAAACCGTGGCATTTTGGGCAAAAATCACTTTGGGAGTCATCAATTCCAAACAATGTTTTAGCTTTCCAAAATCATCCGATACCAAGGAATAAGGAGCAGAAATGGGCGTATAGGGAATCCCGATGTGCAGGGCAGCTAAAGCTAATAAAGCGTGTTCAAGGCTATTTTCAGATAAAATAACAATGGTTTCTCCCTCCTTAAAATCAAGGTTCAATAAATACTGAGCAATAGAACGTACTTTTTGTAAAGTATCATCGTAAGAAAGTTTTTGCCAATGTTGATATTTATCTCTTCGGGCAATAAAAGTTTTATCTCCTTGTTTATCAGCCCAGTACACTAATTTTTCAGTTATTTTTTCTGGAAAATCTCCCAACATTTGCTTGTTACGATAGGCTATCACTCCATTCGGCAAAAGTTGTTTTTCAGTGGATGTTGGTCCAAATATTTTGTTATTATCACTCATCATCTGATGCAAAATTGATAAAATTACTCTCCCACTTTTTTAGCTTTTCCTTCCAAGAAATCTCTTAAACCTTGTTTTGCCTCTGGGGTATCTTGGGCAATGGCAGCGGTTAAACTTTCTAATAGCAATCCATGGTCTTGGGGAGCATCCACAATGCGAGGCAACACGTGCATAAGAGCGTAGTTAGTCATACCAGCATTAGAAGAAACCTTTTGGGCTAATTCAATGGCTTTATCCAAACCTTGATGATTTTCTACCAAATACTGAGCAAAACCCACTCGTTCACCTTCTTCTGCGGTATAGACTCTGCCCGTCATCATCATATCCGTCATGCGGGCTAATCCAATGAGTTTAGGCACTCTTACTGATGCACCTCCTCCTACAAATATGCCCCTTTGTCCTTCGGGGAGTGCATAAAAAGTTGATTGCTCGGCTACTCTAATATGGCACGCAGCGGCTAATTCTAAACCTCCACCCACACAAGCACCGTGCAGAACGGCAATGACAGGTACTTTTCCAAATTGTATTTTATCTAATACTCGATGCCACATTCTGGAATGATGTAATCCTTCTACGGCAGTACGTTCTTGCAAAGTGGAGAGGTCGAGTCCCGCACTGAAATGACTTCCTTCACCGCAAATAATGGCACATTTTACGGTAGATGAGACATCACCGAAAATTTCTTCCAAGCCCAGTACCAATTCGTCATTAATGGCATTACGTTTTTCGGGTCGGTTAAGTTTTACAATCAATAACTGATTTTGTATGGTTATATCAATTAAATTAGACATAAAGTAGGGATTAAATTTGGGCATTTTCTACCACAGTACTCTGGAAATAAGACACTTAATCTCCAGTAACTCTCATTTTTTAGTTTTGATGTTTAAAAATCTGTTTCTCAAATAAGAACCAATCATTAACTCTCAATTTCCTTTATTCTCAATCACCTCACGATAGGGTTTCAAAGCCAAAAGGGTAAGAATGATTGAACCTAACCCGCCAATAACATAGAGCATCACGATGGAATATCTTATCATGTTTTCGTCTTTGAAAACGTAATCTGTGAAAAGAGCCACAATGGTTGGACCTAAACCGATACCAATTAAATTAAGAATGAATAAAAAAATGGAGGACGCCAACGCCCGCACCTGATTGGGCATAATTTCTTGGATGGCAGCAGTAACTGCCCCAAAAGGAGCCGTCAAAGCAAAACTGGGTATAAAAACCGCTATCAAAGCCCATTCTGCTTTGGGCAATAACGGTAAACAGCACGATAAAAGACATAAACCTCCCGCTAAAATCCCGATTCTTAGCCGACCGTCGGTTACTCCATTTTTCACAAGACGGTCGGCGTACCAACCACCAAATAACACCCCACAAACCGAGGATACCACCAAGACCATTCCATAAAAGAAGCCCGCTTTGGGGGTTTCCCAACCGTAAGTACGACTAATAAAAGTAGGAATCCACGCATTACTACCATAATTGACCAATGCTCCAGCGGCAGTTGCAAAGCAGATTAAGAAATAGGCTTTGGGATGTTTAAAAATAATCTGTAATGATTCTTTGAGGGATAATTTTGCCACTTCTCCATCTCGTTGAATGGTATTGGTACGAGCAGGTTCTTCGATAGTAAATAAAAGTAATCCAACCACTAACCCCGGTAAACCGATGTACAAAAAGATGAGTTGCCAGGGAAATATCTCTCCGAAAAAAGGGACTGTCACCATGCCTTCGGTGGGTAATTTGGCTACGATACCCGCCCCAATCAAAATTGCCAAACCCGAACCCAAAAATACCCCCAACGAAAAAACGCTCAAGGCAGTAGCCAAACGATTTTTAGGGAATAAATCCGCAATCATTGAATACGCCGATGGTGACAGGGTGGATTCTCCTACCCCTACACCCATACGGGTTAAGAAAAATTGTCCGTAATTGACAACGCCAGCACAAAAGGTAGTCATCAACGACCAGATAGAAATTCCAACAATAATGATATTTCTACGACTTTTACGGTCGGCTAATCTACCAATCATCACCCCAAAAAGTGTGTAGAATAAGGCAAAACTCAGTCCCATCAATAAACTCATTTGAGTATCGGTAAGATGTAAGTCTCTTTTGATTGGTTTTACCAACAAACTCAAAACCTGTCTGTCTATAAAAGATGAAATATTGGCAAGTGTTAGAATAAAAACAACGTACCATGCTTGGAGTGGACTTTTCATTAGTATTTTGGGGTATAATACAGAAAGCGTTTTGAAACAGCAAATTTGAATGATTCTAACGGAAAAATACAGGCTATTTTGGTTAAATAAAATGCCATATCAATCAATTAGTACTATTTTAGTTTTTACTTGAATAAATTTAAGTAAAATAATGCTAATTGGTAGAAAATATTTTTACTCCTGAGATTATCCCACAAAAAAACTCCGTGAAAATTTACATTCTCACGGAGTTTTCTTTATAAAATAATTTTATCTTACACTAAAGATTTTCTGATACTTTAGATTTATCCATCGTTGCCATTGTACCAAAAACGTAGTCCCAGATGGGTGAGGAAACCCCAAATACGGCATTTCCATCTTTATAATGATGTACAGCGTGGTTTATCCACAACTGTTTGAAAAAGTTTTTGGGCGGAGCATACGCATGAACCGAATAATGCACCAATAAATAAGCTGCATACCCCCAAATAAAACCAGGGAAGAAAGCGTAGGCGGCTTCGCCCATCATCACAAAAAATACAGAAAATAACGTTACAGCTACAATAACCGCAATAATTGGCGGCATCGCCAAACGAGTTTTATCTTTAGGATATTCGTGATGTACGCCGTGTGCTACGTACTGAAATTTAGCTCTTGCTTCGGTAGTAGGTTCAATATGATACACACTACGATGCACCCAGTACTCTACAAAGGTGAAAATAACAGCACCCGTGATGAACAAACTTCCTATTGCCCAATTTTCCAGATTGGTATGGGTAAAGGCATAATACCCCAAAACTGCTCCTGCCACAAAGAACATAGATACAGGAATAGCTATGTGTGTATGCGAAAGTTTTTCTAAAATCGGATTTTCAAATAATTGCTTTGAACCACTATTTTTAGGTCTTACTCTGTTTTGTGTTGCTTCCATAAACTCATTTCTTAACTCGTAGGATTAGGCTATTTATTTTATTATTTAAAATTGTACTTATTTAATAAAAAATGCTTAATGCTATCCTTTTCATTGAACTTTAACCACAAAGATACGTAATATTTCAATTTGAGGTTTTACAGATTTATAAAATTTATTTTCGTTAATTTTTCGGCGACTTAGCTCTGATGATTAATCGCAGGGATTGGTCGTAGGTAACATAGTTCCAAAGCCAGTTGATAAAAATCAAAAGTCGGTTTTTTACACCCACAATGGCAATTAAATGCACAAACATCCACGTTAGCCACGCAAAAAAGCCTTGAAAACGCCAGAAAGGTAAATCAACAACGGCTAAATTACGCCCTACGGTTGCCATCGAACCTAAATCTTTGTAAAAGAACTCAACAAGCGGGTTTCCACGAATGATATTTCTCAGGTTTTTGGCTAATAGTTTTCCTTGCTGAATAGCTGGCTGTGCCACCTGCGGGTGTCCGTTCGGGAATTTTTCCTCCGTCATAAATGCAACATCTCCGATGGCAAAAATGTTCTGATAACCCTCAATTTGATTGTATCTATTTACCTTTATGCGTCCTCCTCTCACCAAAATTTCTGGATTTATTCCCTCAATGCTATTGGCTTTTACGCCTGCTGCCCACACTAAATTATTGGTTCTAATTTTTGAGCCATCGTTGAAATAAGCATATTCACCGTCAAAATCACTAACTCTACTCCCTAACATTACGTTTACGCCTAATTGTTCTAAATATTCTTTAGACTTAATTTGGGCATTTTTCGACATCGGTCCTAACAACTCAGCCCCCGATTCTACGATGTAGATTTGCATTAAATCAAAATTCAATTCGGGATAATCTTTGGGCAATACGTGCTTTTTCATTTCGGCTAATGTTCCCGACACTTCCACTCCCGTAGGTCCACCGCCTACCACTACTACGTTCATTAACCCAACCCTATCCTCTTCATTATCAGATACTAAGGCTTTTTCAAAGTTTTCAAGCAGCCTATTTCTCAGCCCCAACGCTTCCCCTACTGATTTCATGGGTAACGCTTTTTCTTGAATATTTTTATTTCCAAAAAAATTAGTGTCTGCTCCAATAGATAGTACTAAATAATCATAAGAAATTTCCCCCAAATCAGTTTCAATCGTGTTTACTTCGGGTTTAATTTTCGTTACCGAAGCCACCCTTACGTGAACATTTGGATAATTATGAAAAGCCAAACGAAGAGGGAAAGAAATAGCGGAAGGTTCAAGCCCTGCCGTGGCTACCTGATAGAAAAGAGGCTGAAATTGGTGATAATTATTTTTATCAATCAGAATTACTTGAAAGTCATCATTTCCAGCAAGGTTTTGAGCAAGTTGTAAGCCCCCAAAGCCCGCTCCGATGATGATAACTTTTTTTTGATTAGTCTGAGGAATATTTAATGGCATCTTGGATTTCGGATTTGCATTTGTGGATTTCAGCTTTTTAACAGAGATTGTGTAAAAGTATAATATGTATCAAGTCCTATGTATTAAGTGCAAAATAAAAATAAAACAAAATTTTATTTGGATAAAAAGTCTTAATACTTTGGACTTTTTACACAACCCCTCTACGATAGGTATGCGACAATTAATTCGTTTTTTACCTAAAATGTATCCGTTATTTCTCAACGCATAACTGGGCGGGAAACTTCCAACTTTTAGCGGTTACTTGCTCGTAATAACGCTCGTACAAAGGTAAGATATTTTCTATGTCAAACTCCTTGGCTCTTTCAAGGGCATTGTGCTTGAATTGATTGAGTTTTTCTTCATCCTGTAAAATTGAAATGGCATTTTTAGCCATATCGTCAATATCTCCAATCTTTGACACATAACCCGTTACCCCGTGAATATTCACTTCTGGAATCCCACCTGCATCCGACGAAATAATGGGGACTTCACAAGCCATTGCTTCTAAGGCGGCTAATCCAAAACTCTCTTTTTCGGAAGTCAGAAAGAATAAATCTGCCAAAGATAATACTTCTTCTATCACATCTAATTTACCCAAAAATCGAACGTCTTGTTGTACCCCCAATTCTCTGCATAACATTTCAATACTGGTACGTTCGGGACCATCGCCTACCAGCAATAACTTACTGGGTATTTGCTGGTTTACTTTGTGAAAAACCTGCACAATATCCTCAATACGTTTTACCTTTCTAAAATTAGAGGTGTGCATCAATAATTTCTCACCGTTTGGACAAATCGCAATTTTAAAATGGTCTTTCCTTAATTTTTTGAATCGTTCTAAATCAATAAAATTCGGAATTACTTCTATCTTATTAATAATTTCAAATTCGTCGTAAGTCTCATTTTTTAAACTTTCCGAAACCGCCGTCACGCCATCCGACTCATTGATTGAAAAAGTCACAACGGGTTCAAAAGAGGGGTCTTTACCAACCAACGTAATATCAGTACCGTGCAAGGTGGTTATAAACGGAATGTGAATACCCTTAGATTTCAGAATTTGTTTTGCCAAATAAGCCGCCGAAGCGTGCGGAATTGCATAGTGTACGTGCAGGAGGTCGAGACGTTCGTTAGATACCACATCCACAATTTTACTGGCTAAGGCAGACTCGTAAGGTAAATACTGAAAAAGTGGATAGGATGAAATGCTCACTTCGTGGTAATAAATATTTTCATTGAAAAAATCTAATCTCGAAGGTTGAGAATACGTGATAAAATGCACTTGATGCCCCACTTTGGCAAGAGCTTTCCCTAACTCAGTAGCTACTACGCCACTACCTCCGTAGGTTGGATAACAGACAATTCCGATTTTCATTAATTCGTAATGAGGGAATGATTGTGTGAGTGAATAAAAGAATACATCAATAGAACAAAGAAAATATAAAAAAGTGTCATGGAATGATAGAATTTCTTTTTTGGGGGGGTAAAAAGCCCTAATTTTGAATCATAAATAAGTAATAAATGTTATTATTGGGGTTTTCATCTCTTTCTCAATTAGTTACTTTTTCATTAGCATAATAACCTCTTAATCTTCGCTCATATTCGTTCAAAAATAACATATCTTCAAACGCTGCAAGGCTTTAGCCGATTGATTCGCTGGCAAAATCTGGCAATCATTGTTTTTACACAATATTTTACTCGCTTCTTTTTAATTAGTGGCAAGCCCCTTTCGCTTGATTATTTGTGGGAAATTATCACTGAAAAAAACCTTTTTTACATTTCGTTAGCTACGGTATTAATTGCCGCTTCGGGCTACATTATTAATGACTATTATGATGTCAAAATTGATTTAGTAAACAAACCCGAACGGGTAGTGATAGGACGATACATTAAACGTCGGTGGGCGTTAATCATCCATCAAGTTTTTAATGGTTCGGGGATTTTACTGGGTCTGTTAGTAAGCAGGAAAGTGGCTTTGGTAAATTTAACGGCTGTTTTTTGTTTGTGGTTATATTCAAATCAGTTAAAGAGATTGGCATTTTGGGGAAATCTCATGGTAGCTATCCTCACTGGTTTTTCACTGTTAGTACTGGCGGTTTACTATCCCGGTCATCAACGGGAGGTTTGGATTTATGCCATATTTTCCTTTTTTATTACCCTCATCCGAGAAATCATCAAAGACATGGAAGACGTAAAAGGCGATGAAAAACACGGTTGCCGAACGCTGCCCATTATTTGGGGAATAGCCCGAACCAAACTACTGGTTTATGTTTTGATTGCCTCTTTTATTACCACACTTTTTATATTAGCAACCCAACTCCCCGATAACCGAGTAGCTTACATTTTTTTACTAATGATGCTACCAGTGGGGTATTTAACTTATAAATTAGTGTACGCCGATAAACCCCGAGACTTCGCATTTCTGAGTAATGCTTGAAAAACCTTGCCATTTTTGCATCAGGCTCTGGCTCAAATGCTGAACGACTTGTTGAATATTTTGCTAATTCTCAGGAAATTAACATTAAGATGTTTCTTTGTAATAATCCCGAAGCGGGGGTTATTCAAAGAGCTGAACGTTTGAATATTCCTCTGGTGATGTTCGACCGCCCTGCTTTCAAATCGGGTGAAGTGGTTAAAATCTTACTCAATAATCAAATTGATTGGGTCATTTTGGCGGGTTTTCTGTGGCTTGTTCCCAAAAATATCGTTGAGGCTTTCCCTAACCGAATCATCAATATTCACCCTGCGTTATTACCCAAGTACGGCGGCAAGGGAATGTATGGACATTTTGTTCACGAAGCAGTAGTTGAAAATAAGGAAAGTGAGTCGGGCATTACGATTCACTTTGTCAATGAACATTACGACGAAGGAGCTATTATCTTTCAAGCCTCATATCCTGTTTTACCCACCGACACCCCCGAAGATGTAGCCCGAAAAGGACAAGTTTTAGAACATAAACACTTTCCAGATGTGGTAAAGCAAGTAGTTTTGAAAAACTAAGAAACTATACAGCATATGATAATTTCATCAAAATAAACTTTTGACAGGGTTTTCACCCATCATTAGAATTTGAGTCCATAACCCCGACGGCATTTATAAACTCCGTTGGCGGTTATTCAGTTTTGAAAATCACTCTACATAATCTAAATCTTTAGTAAAGGTTTCTTGTACTTGAGAAGTTGCCCAAAGTGCTGCTGCATAGCAAATAACACCTACAATCAAAGCAGCATTGATTAGGCCAAAAGAAGGAATTAGGGCTTTGAAGCCAATGGTAATAGGAATCAAAGCTCCTCTCACAAAGTTGGGTACGGTAGTAGTGACGGTAGCTCTGATATTAGTACCGAATTGTTCGGAAGACATCGTAACAAAAACCGCCCAATACCCCCCGAAAAAGCCTAATAAAAGGCAAAGCCAATAAAAATTAGTAGCCGAAATTCCTTCGGCATTTAAGTAAATAAGAGTGAACATAACCGCCAATCCTATAAAAATATAAACAGTTTTTTTCCTACTTTTTAAAAATTGGCTTACTGCTCCACTCAAAAAATCCCCCAGTGAAAGTCCTGTATAACAAAAAAGAATCGTTTTCCCCCCATTCCCCTTGGATATTCAATACTTTACTCAGTTCAGGAGCCGCTAAAATCAAAATACCCACTACATACCAAACGGGCAGACCAATAAGAATACAGTAAAAATATTTCAAAAAACGCTCTTGATTCGTGAATAAACTAATAAAGTTACCTTTGGCAATATTTTTTTCTACATTCTGAAAAAGAACCGATTCAAACGTTCCGAAGCGAAGAATTAATAAAAATAACCCCATGCCTCCACCGATAAAATAACAAGTTCGCCACCATTCAGGGTCGGGGTTTGCACCACCAACTAAAGCGGCTGTGACTGCTCCCAAAGCACCCGTCCCAGCAATTAATAACGCTCCGATACCTCTTTTTTCACGGGGTAGAGTTTCATTCACAAGAGTAATACCTGCTCCCAATTCTCCCGCAAGTCCTATACCTGCAATAAATCTCAAAATTCCATACTGAGTGATAGCATCCATCCAAGTGGTATCTCGTACCAGCCCATTAAGAGCATTAGCCGTTGAATACATCAAAATTGAACCAAATAGTACTGATTTTCGTCCCTTTTTATCTCCCCAAACTCCCCAAACAATCCCTCCTATCAACATACCTGCCATTTGTATATTAAATAGAGAAAGCCCTTCGGTTAATTGTTGGGCTTTGTTTAACCCCAAACTCGCCAAACTCGGATTGCGGACTACTCCAAAAAGTATCAGGTCATAAACATCCACAAAATAGCCCAAAGCTGCTACGGCAATGAGCATTTTAGCGTTTTTAGAAATAGTGGTATCTGTTGTAGTCATATTGGAGCTATATATTAGAGATTGTCGACTAAACTTTTATCTGAACAGTGATTTACCATCTGGATAAAACTTGCGAGCGATGAGCATCAATTTTTAGAAAAATAAACAATAAAATTGAAAAAGACCAAAGTGAAGACCCACCATAACTGAAAAAAGGTAGAGGAATACCAATAACAGGCATCAGCCCGATGGTCATGCCTACATTGACCATGAAGTGAAAAAATAGAATAGAAACTACTCCATAGCCATATACTCGGGCAAATCTGGATTTTTGTCGTTCGGCTAAGTAGATAACTCTGAGTAACAAGCCCAAAAATAGCCCCACTACTACCAAACTACCCATGAAACCCTCTTCTTCGCCCACAGTACAAAAAATAAAATCGGTGCTTTGTTCGGGTACGAAGTCGAATTTCGTTTGTGTTCCTTGTAAATACCCTTTTCCCAAAAGTCCGCCAGAACCAATCGCAATTTTAGCTTGGCGTACATTATAGCCCGTTTTTTTACGGTCAAAATCAGGGTCGATTAATACTTTTATACGGTTTCGTTGATGTTCTTGCAAAACGTTGTTTATTGCCCAATCTACGCCCGTTACAAAAAGTCCCATGGTAAAAGCAATTCCAACGACCAAGAGAATATTCCGAGTCTTCCGTTCATAACGTGGTAGTATCCAGATAATTAAACTCGCCAAAATGGCTAATCCTATAAATATTTGCCACGATGGATAAATCAATGATAACACAAATAAAAGAATAATACTTAGGAACGAAGCAGGATAGATACCAGGTAAACCTTCACGATAAAGCAAAATCAAAAAAGATGAAAAAACGAGTGCTACGCCTGTTTCTTTAGATAATAAAATCAGGACGGGAGGAACCAGAATAATTAATGCCACATTAAATTGGTCTTTAAATCTGGAAAGATTAACCAAAGGCGTACTGATATATTTTGCCAATGCCAATGCCGTAGCCATCTTCGCAAATTCGGCGGGTTGAATTTGAAAACCGCCCATCCTAATCCATGAATGTGAGCCTTTAATTTCTGCTCCAATCACAAAAACAGACAGCAGCATGAAGATAAAAAAACCGTAAATGAAAAAAGCGGTAGTTTCGTAAAAACGATAATCAACTACTAAAATCGCAATGATTAAAAGTACCGTTGTACCAATCCAGATAAGTTGTTTACCCGCATTGGTATCGAAAAAACCCGCATCACCAATCCACAGAGGATTCTCTGGATTGTAGATAGCAGCATAAATATTTGCCCATCCCACTCCCACACTCACTATGAATAAAAGAACCGTAATCCAGTCTAAATTTTTTGATATTTTTTCTTGTCTTGCCATTAGTTAGGGAAGAAAGGAAAAGGGAGAAAGGATAGACACAGATTGAAAAAGTCCTATTCGTGTCCTTTTTCAATCTTATTCTTTTCCTCCTTCGTCCTCTACTTCTTCGGTTTCATCGGGATTTTAACTGCGTTTGGTTTATCTGCACCCATAAGTGGTAAGGTCTGCGAAGAAGTCAGGAATAATTCTTCATCTACTTTTTTTACAGCACTGTCTTTTTGGGCAGTTGCATTTTTAGCGTTATCAGTTTTAGGGGTTGTTCTGATAATATTCAATGGATAGCCTTTATTCATCCATTTAGTTTCGATGGCTTTTCTATCTACCCTTCCTTTGATATATTTTTCTATACAAAGTGAAGCAATGGGAGCTGCGTGAGCCCCCCCTGAACCTGCATTTTCTACAAATACCGCAATGGCAATTTTAGGGTTTTCTCTGGGAGCAAATGCGATAAAAATGGAGTGGTTTTCGCCATGACGGTTTTGTGAAGTACCTGTTTTACCGCACATCTGTATATCACTCATACGCCCATCGCCCGATACTGTTCCGTTATTTACGGCAGCTACCATCCCACCGATAACGGTTTCAAAATGACGGCGGTCGATACCCACCGAAATTTTTTCTTTATATTTATCATCTATTTGTCCTACTTTACCTATTCCTTTTACCAAGTGTGGACGAATATACCAACCTCTATTAGCAATGATAGCGGCTACATTTGCCATCTTGAGTGGATTAACGATAATTTCTCCCTCACCTATACTATTACTGGCGATATTAGAGAACTTCCAACGGAGTTCTCCTTTGTACATTTTATCGTAATAGGGTACATCAGGTAATTTCCCTTTTTTCTCGTTCGGAAGGTCAATTTCTAAGGATTGCCCAATTCCAAATTTTGCTACCATCTCATCCCATTTTTGTAACCCAAAAGCTGATTTTTTAAAAACATTTCTTTCGTTATTGTTATAAATAATTCGTTTGTAGGTTTGATAAAAATAGGGATTACATGAATATTGAATGGCTTTCTGAACATCGCTGGCTACGGGGTGCGAGTGACTACAATTAATAGGCGACCCTGCGTGACTAAAACCTGTACCAGGCGAAATAACTCCCATTTGTAGAGCTACCAATGCTTGAATAATTTTGAAGGTAGAACCAGGGCGATAATAGGCACTCGGCGGGCGGTTCAGTAACGGGTGCATAGGGTTAAGATTCAGTTGCTGAAAATACTTAGAATATGTTCTACCCGAAAGTAAGCTGGGGTCATAGGTTGGAGCTGAAACCATCGCCAAAACCTCGCCCGTTGAAGGCTCTATCGCTACTACGCTACCTACTTTATGCTGCATCAAACTATCAGCGTAAGCCTGTAAATTAATATCAATAGAAGTAATAAGATTTTTTCCTGCAATGGGTTCTTTGTCGAATTCTCCGTTTTTATACGCTCCTTTTTCCACTCCTCTACTGTTTACCATCATATACTTTATACCTCTTTCTCCTCTAAGCTGTTCTTCGTATTGGCGTTCCAGCCCTGTTACGCCTACATAATCTCCCTGCCGATAATAATCTTCGCCTGTTTCTTCTTGTTTCAAGAGGCGTTCAGGACTGATTTCTCCTACATAACCCAAAGCGTTTGCCATTGCTTTAGAATCATAAGTACGTAAAGCACTCACTTGAAAATCAAATCCGGGATAATCCACCATCGCATCTTGTACACGAGCGTAGTCTTGTCGGGAAAGCTGTCGAAGCATCAGTGAAGGACGCACTGGAGAGTACACCTTTGCCAAATGCGTAAGGCTATCAAATTCAGTACGAGTAATCCCAAACATCTCACAAAAACGAAGGGTATCGGCTACTCGTGCTTTTTTGGGTGTTACGTACAAATCGTACACAACAGTATTACTCACAATGAGTTTTTTGTTGCGGTCATACACTAATCCTCTGAAGGGTACTTGTATTAGTTTACGTACAGCATTGTTTTCCGCATCCAGTTTATACGTTTCATCAATAACTTGTAAATAGAATAATCTGCCAACGTAAATCAACGCTATCAGAATAAAAAAACCTTGTATAAATCTTTTTCTAATTTCTTCCATTGTTAGGGATTGGGGAATTTAATAATGATGGGTGATATTTTATTGTGTGTTAGAACCCCAAATTGGACTTTACCAAATGCAATGAACCAATATATCTTATTAATGCAGATTAAGTTTATTCATTTTAATTGTACACTTACAAAGACAAATTTGTAAATTTCTGATTTTCAATACTTTAACTATTCATCTTTTACTTATAACATTTATTCTTTGGGCAAACTTTTAATGAACAGATACATTCCTGCAAAAATAAAAAACAGCGAACAGCCTACGGTAAACCACGGTGTTTGCATGGCGAATTTAATATCCAACCAATTACCCAAAAATACACCTACGGCTATGGTTACGAGCATCTGCGTACCTGCTCCTGCATAACGCATATATTTGTTGGGCGAATTTTTCTGTTCCATTTACAAAAATAATTCTTTGTAAGCACAAAGAGATGTACAGCTTGATAGTTTTTTTAGAATTTTATCTTTAACCAAACCTTTATACTTTTTGAACAAGCCCGTATTGTTGTAATAATTTAT
>JALONS010000398.1 GCA_025454855.1 Arcicella sp. | reverse complement strand
TAAAACAATGGCAAAGGAATTATTTTTCGACACGGATGCTCGTGACAAAATGAAGAGAGGCGTTGATACATTAGCAAACGCCGTAAAAGTAACTTTAGGACCAAAAGGTCGTAATGTAATCATTGACAAAAAATTTGGTTCGCCTACTATCACTAAAGATGGTGTTTCAGTAGCTAAAGAAATTGAGTTGGAAGATGCAGTTGAGAACATGGGAGCTCAATTAGTGAAAGAAGTAGCTTCTAAAACGGCTGACCAAGCTGGTGATGGTACTACAACCGCTACTGTATTAGCACAAGCTATCTATACGATTGGTTCTAAAAACGTAGCAGCAGGTGCCAATCCAATGGATTTGAAACGTGGTATCGACAAAGCAGTTACTGCAGTAGTTGGTTCATTGAAAGCTCAATCTAAAATTATTGAAACTTCAAATCAAATTGCTCAAGTTGCTACTATCTCTGCCAACTCAGATGTTACGATTGGTACAATGATTGCCGATGCAATGGAAAAAGTTGGTCGTGAGGGTGTAATTACCGTTGAAGAAGCACGTGGTACTGAAACTGAAGTAAAAACAGTAGAAGGTATGCAGTTCGACCGTGGATATTTATCTCCATATTTCGTAACAAATACTGAGAAAATGGAAGCAGAATTGGAGCGTCCATTCATCTTGATTTCAGAGAAGAAAGTTTCTTCAATGAAAGAATTATTACCTGTTTTGGAAGGTGTTGCTCAAACTGGTCGTCCTTTGTTAATCATCGCTGAAGATGTAGATGGTGAAGCATTGGCTACTTTGGTAGTAAACAAAATCCGTGGTGCATTGAAAGTTGCTGCCGTGAAGGCTCCAGGATTCGGTGACCGTCGTAAGGCAATGTTGGAAGACATCGCAATCTTAACGGGTGGTACAGTTATTTCAGAAGAACGTGGTTTCAAATTAGAAAACGCTACGATTGAATATTTGGGACAAGCTGAAAAAATCATCATTGACAAAGACAATACTACTGTTGTGAATGGTGTGGGTGACAAAGACGGTATTACCGCTCGTGTAAACCAAATCAAAGCTCAAATCGAAAATACTACTTCTGATTACGACCGTGAGAAATTGCAGGAGCGTTTGGCTAAATTGTCGGGCGGAGTTGCTATTCTTTACATTGGTGCAGCTACTGAAGTAGAAATGAAAGAGAAAAAAGACCGTGTTGATGATGCTCTTCACGCTACACGTGCAGCCGTAGAAGAAGGTATTGTAGCAGGTGGTGGTGTTGCATTGATTCGTGCGGTAAGTGCCTTAGAAGGATTAGTTGGTGAAAACGAAGACCAAACAACTGGTATCAACATCATCCGTCAGGCTATTGAGTCTCCATTGAGAACAATCGTTGCCAACGCAGGTGGTGAAGGTTCAGTAGTTGTTAATGCGGTGAAAGCAGGAGAAGGTGACTTCGGATATAACGCTCGTGAAGATAAATACGAGAATATGTTAACAGCAGGTATCATTGACCCAACTAAAGTAACTCGTTTAGCTTTAGAAAATGCGGCTTCAATTGCTGGATTATTATTAACAACAGAATGTGTAATTGCAGACAAACCAGCTGTAATCATTTCAAAATAAAAAACTCCCCTTGAATTTATTTTCTTGGGGAGTTTTTTTATGGTTTTGATTGTACTTTTACTTTCTCAAACAAAGCAAAAACAAACATCGATTTTCCAACATAGAAATATAATTATGCCCAATCACCAAGCTATTTTTCTCCCAAATGATATTGATAAACAAGCGATTATCCTACAAACTTTGTCTCAAAAAGCACCAGATGTATTAGCCCAGTTTAATGAATTAGAGGGAGTATTATTCTCGAAAATTAAGATTGATGAAATTTTAGAAGAGGAGGACAGACATGGTTTTACTGAGATTACTAAGCATTTGAACCGTAGCTTAAAATCAATGTCGAGCGGTGAGCAAAAAAAGGCACTATTAAATTACATTTTAGCTCAAAAAGTCGATTTTATCATTCTTGATAACCCTTTTGATAACCTTGATACCGCAACACAAACCTATTTATTTAACCGAATAGTCGAACTGAAAGACAAAATTTTGTTTATTCAGATTATTCACCGAAAAAGGGATTTACTGCCTTTTATAACTCAAATTATTCGGGTTGAAAATAACAACGGCAAACTAACATACCATACTGATAATGAAACCTTTACGGACAATAGAGATGAAAATATTTTGGTTGGTGATATTCCCGCAACTACTCACTTTTACCCTGAAATCAATGATGAATTGATTGTTTTTGATAAGGTAAATGTCAGCTACAATGAAAAGCCCATTCTTAAAGATATTTCTTGGTCAATCAAAAAAGGAGAGTTTTGGCACTTAATTGGTCCAAACGGGGCTGGGAAAACGACCATCTTATCCATGATTACGGGGGATAACCCCAAGGGTTACGGACAAAATTTGTATTTGTTTGGTAGAAAAAAAGGGTCGGGAGAAACCGTTTGGGACATTAAAGATAAGATTGGTTATGTTACGCCCAGTATGACCGATTTGTTCAGTACCAGACATACTTTAGTACAAATGGTCATTTCTGGATTTTATGATTCTATCGGCTTATACGTCAATCCGTCTGATTTGAACGTGAAAATCGCTAAAGAATGGTTGGCACTGGTAAATTTATCACATCTCAATGATACTCTGTTCTGCTTTCTAACGTCTGGACAACAACGTTTATCTTTGATACTGAGGGCGATGGTTAAGCACCCGCCACTACTAATTTTAGATGAAGCTATTGCGGGTTTAGATGACCACAATGCTCAATTGGCTATCAGTTTAATCAATAAAATTGCCAACGAAACTAACACAACCATTCTTTACGTTTCGCACCGAAGCGAAGAAGGACTAAATCCAAAAAATATTTTCACCTTGATTCCTTCTGAAGAGGGTTCAGAAGGAATCAAGTCGTAGAAAGTTTGTTGAAATGATATATTTACTGAATCTTTAGAACAACCACAGAAATTTCTTCGGAATCGGGGTCTCAAAGTACATTTGTTCATTGGTGATAGGGTGAACAAAAGCCAACACCCAAGCGTGTAAACCTAACCGTCCAATTGGGTCAGTTTTCGCCCCATATTTATCGTCTCCCACGATTGGGAAACCAATATCTTTTAGATGCACACGGATTTGATTTTTACGTCCAGTTTCTAAATTAACCTTTAAAAGAGCATTATTATCACTTGACTTCAGTATTTCGTAATTGGTGATGGCGTGCTTTCCATGTTCAGGATTTCGGGTTGAATATACAGTAAGTGCTTTATTTTCAACCAAATAAGACTCAATCCTTCCCGTTTCTTCTTTTACTTTACCTTCGGTTACAGCCAAATACGTTCTTTCTTGGATAGTGGCATTCCAAGATTCCTGCAAAAGTCCTTGAACTTTCTCACTCTTTGCAAACATCATCAAACCCGAAGTCTCACGGTCGAGGCGGTGAACTACAAATATTCTATTTCTGGGGTCTTGTTTTTTTACATGGTCACTCAAAATACTGTAAGCATTATGCAATTTTTGCTTTTCAGTAGCGATAGAAAGCGTTCCTTCGTTCTTCTCAATCACTATCAAATATTGGTCTTCAAAGATGATTTTAAGCCCTTTGTATCGTTGTTCTTGGGGGGCTTTAGTATCTTTTATAGAAACTATCTGAGTTGGTTTTAAAATATGATTAAACTGAGTAACTGCTTTATTATCGACCAATACTTGCTTATCTCTTAGGATAGATTTCACATTATGACGACTTTTATTCGGCATATTGGCTAAAAGAAAGGTCAATAATTGCGTTTCTTCTTTCACTTCAAATTGCTTATTGGAGAATTTTACTACGTTTTGCATTTGGATAAAACTTACACTTGATGACACAAAGTTAAGCTAAACAAAACCAAATGCAGAATTACCTCGAACAAATGAGCCATTATTAATAGTTTTTGTGTTATTTTCGTACTCTTAATAAATAAATCACACGCTAAAACTACCTTTAAAGAAGGGCTATGAATCTAACGTCAGGGTTTGGAGATACCGAAAAATGGTTTTTATCTTTATTCTTCATGCTATATCTGATTTACTTAGGAAGAATATTTTGGATAGCTCGTAGGTTAGATGCTTCAGCAGGTTTAATTATTTTCAAATTCGTTTTACGAACTATCTATTTTTCATTATTACTTTTAGCCTTGCTCAATCCTTCTTTTGGTGAGTTGAAAGGAACTGTCAAAGCACAAGGAAAAGATATTTTTTTATTGATTGATATTTCTAAGTCAATGGATGCCACTGATATTCAACCCAGTAGATTAGAAAAAGCCAAGTTTGAGATAGATAGATTTGTTCAGCATTTTCAAAGCGATAGAATTGGACTGATTGTCTTTTCAGAAGAAGCTTTCATGCTTTCTCCGCTTACTTTTGATAAAAATGCCATTAATTTATTTCTTCCCAAAATCAACACAAAATTATTAGCTCAAGGGGGTACCAATTATACTCCGCCCCTTGAACTGGCGATTAATAAACTTTCTAAATCAATGTCAAAAAATCAATCAAAAGTGATTGTTATGATAAGTGATGGCGAAAACTTCGGAGGGGATAATCAAACACTGACGAACCAAATAAAACAAAAAAATATTAAATTTTTCAGCGTAGGAGTTGGTACTAACAATGGCATAACGATACGAGACGGAAAGTCATTCGTTAAAGATAAAGATGGCAACGTGGTAGTAACCAAGTTAGAGTCTGGCAATTTAAAAAGACTTGCTTCCACTACCAGAGGCGAATATTTTGAAATAAATAATATTTCTGATAGCTTCAACGACCTCATCAAAAGCGTTGATAATCTGGAAGATAACTTAATTGATGAACGCCAGATTGAGGTAATCGCAAATAAATATTTTTATTTTCTAATCATTGCATTA
>JALONS010000113.1 GCA_025454855.1 Arcicella sp. | reverse complement strand
TGATTCCCGAAGGCTGGCTTTTGGATATTGCTACCGAAAACTGGAAAATCAATGCACGAGACCGTATGGGTTTATTGTTGATGGTCTGTGGTGATTGTATTGGTGCGGTGAGTGTAAAACCTATAACAGACGAGAACCATGAATAAATGTCTATACTGTTATCAGCCATTGACGAGTGGTGAGATAGATTTTCATGTCAAGTGTTCCAAGCGTTTTTTTGGGGTAAATCAAGCCCCCATACTAAATTTTGGTCAGACTGAACTGAAACAAATGGCTCAAAGAGTCATATCTCAAAGTATAGCCGTTACAGGCGTGCAACCCAAGTTATCACTTTCCTTAGAAAAGGTGGATGCTTCACATCATAGGCTTACGATTGTGGGATTGTGGGGTGATTACATCTTGAAACCTCCCACAGAACAATTCCCACAATTGCCCGAAAATGAGGACTTAACCATGAAATTAGCAGCCTTGTGTGGGATTCGCACGGCTGAGCATTCTCTTATCCGTTTGGCTTCGGGTGAATTGGCATATCTTACTAAAAGATTTGACAGAGAGAAAGGGCGTAAAATCCATGTTGAAGACCTTTGCCAATTGACAGGTACTTTAACGGAACATAAATATCGTGGTTCGATGGAAAAAGTTGGAAAAACCATTAAAGGCTTTAGTACAAACACAGGTTTGGATGCACTATCATTTTTTGAACTGATTATATTTTGTTTCTTGACGGGCAATGCTGATATGCACCTCAAAAATTTCTCTTTAATGAAAAACCCATCAGGCGATGTTCAACTCAGTCCAGCGTATGACTTAGTTTCCACCAAATTAGCCATGCCCCAAGATATGGAAGAAATAGCACTGACAATAAACGGCAAAAAGAATCGCTTGAAAAAAGTAGATTTTGATAAATTGGGCGAATCTTTGGGAATCAATGAAAAAGCTCGTGAGAATGTTTATGAGAGATTTAGAGGCAAAATAAATCCCATGCTTGATTTGATGAGTATGAGTTTTTTAGATGAAAATTTTCAAAAAACATATCAGGATTTAGTGATGGAGAAATGGAAAGTTTTTGGTGATTGATGAAACGCAAAAAGATGAAATAACAAAAAAAATCTCAAAAAAAATGCAAGCAAATAAAAGCCTGTATATCTTTGGAAAAGGAAGACAAGTAGCTCAGTTTGGAAGAGTATCTGCCTATCACGCAGAGGGTCGTGGGTTCGATGCCCGCCTTGTCTTTCAACCTTTAACGGATAGAGGTAGTTTAATTGGAAAAACACAGGTTTGCTAAACCTGAAATTTAGGTTCGAGTCCTAACGCTTCCACCATTTTTAAGCAAATTTTTATGAACCAATATTCTTTTAGTGAGGCTGAATGGGAGGCTTGTATCAAAGTTTTGACAGCCCTAAAAGAATCACCTTTTGAAAACCCTGATAATCAGTTATTTAAAACCCTGATTACCTCCATTCACAAAAAGGCAAAAAAGAATATTCGTAAATCTGACTATGAGATAAAACGAAACGAAGATGCTGAAAAAATAGCTTCTACTATAATCATCTCAAATGCTCAGAATAATACTTCTTTTTATCAACACGAAAAAAACGAAACGATAAAAGAATTTACGTTACTCAACCACGCCCAAAATTGCTATTCTTGCAACAAAGAGTATTCACTCCTCCATTTTTTTTATCATAAACTTTGTCCCCACTGTGCAAGGTTTAATTACACCCAACGTCAAATAGAGCCTGATTTCAAGGATTATCAAGTGATTATCACGGGTGGACGAGTAAAAATTGGTTATTCAACAGCCTTGAAATTTTTAAGAGCTGGTGCAAAGGTTTTGGTTTCTACTCGTTTTCCTGGCTTGGCGTTGGAGCAATTTAGTCACGAAAATGACTTCTCAGAATGGAAGGAGAATCTGATACTCTATGGGCTGGATTTACGGAATATTAAGGCAGTTTATGACTTTGTTGATTTTTGTAAACAAACCCTCCCTTGCGTTGATATTCTCATCAACAATGCTGCCCAAACTATCAAATATCCCGCTGAATATTATCAACCTTTAATCCAGCGAGAACAACAAAATCTACTGCACTTTGAAGACCAGAAACTCATTGGAAACGACACGCCAATCACATTGAAACAAGAGCAATTATTAGATTCTGTCAATTTAAGTGACTTTAAGACCAATCGTTTCGGACAACCAGTTGATTATCGAGCAATGAATAGTTGGAACTCCAAGTTAGAAGAAATTGGCTTGGAGGAATTATTAGAAGTCAATTTTATCAATCACATTTCTCCATATATTCTGATTTCGGAATTGGAGGGGTTGATGTCAAAAAGTCCTCAGAATGAACGGTTTATCATCAATGTTACGTCTTCGGAAGGGCAGTTCAGTTATGCCAATAAGACTGTCTATCATCCTCATACCAATATGACGAAAGCGGCTCTAAATATGCTTACACGTACATCGGCGGCTGATTATGTTAAGAAGAATATCTACATGAATTCAGTAGATGTTGGCTGGATTTCGACAGGAGCAAATGAAGAGAAACGTTCTCGACTTTTTGAGAAACACTGCATTCCACCGCTTGATTCAGTAGATGGTGCGATGAGAATCATTCATCCAATCTTAGAAATCAGAAATGGGAATAGTGAACTATTCGGGAAGTTACTCAAAAACTACCAAGAAGTGGATTGGTAAGATTTAGAAATCCTCAATATTTTTATTTACCTTGCCTATGAAATACACGCAAAACATCAAAAATGGATAATTATTTTTTGATGATGTTGAAAGCTATTAGAGAACAAGAAGAAATAATACTCTACGATAATATTCTTCAAATATCAGAGACTCAACAGCATCAGGTGAGTGAATATTTAAGACAGGTTTATCACCGTGAATCTTTGGAATATCCCTACCAAACTCCCCCTTACGACATTCATGCTGGCATTTGGGCGGCTCAAACGCTATACATGGCTGCTCAACTATTACTTTATCGACAACATAATAGCTCAGATTTAGGAGTATTAATCCCAGATTTTACGGGTCAAAAAACTCCTTCGGCTATTCTTTCGGCTGACTTATCACTCCGTTTTTTACCTGATATTATTCAAAAATTAGATGAAATAAATCCCGAAGATGAACTTATCCCAATCTTAGAGAAGCATCTTTATCACTGGCATTATTCGGGTATTTCGCATGGGCTTTTGGTCGAAAAATTAGATTTTTCAATAGAGATTTCAAATCCTTGTGTCCAACAGTTATACGCAAATAGAATCATCGAATTTCAACGAAAACCTTTGGCAGAAACCCCTTTTTTCTCCACAATCGTAGGGGCATCTTTGGGTATTTTTACCAAAGATTATTGGAAAAATTATCAAACTGTTTAAGGAAAAACTAAAAAATATTCTCAAATTATTATGAATTCTATCAGTAAACTCAATCAGGTATTAGTGTATGTAAAGGAATCTTTCGTGGGCAAAGACGAAATCATTGATTTATTAGGTATCAGTCTTCTTGCTCGTGAAAATGCCTTTTTATTAGGTCCTCCTGGTACAGCTAAAAGTGCTATTATCAGAATGTTAGCTAAGGGAGTTGAGAACGGCAACAACTTTGAATACCTATTGACTCGATTTACCGAACCCAATGAAATTTTTGGTCCTTTCGATATTCGTAAATTGAAAGATGGCGAACTCGTTACCAATACGGAGGGTATGATGCCAGAGGCTTCTATGGTATTTTTAGACGAAATTTTCAATGCCAACAGTGCCATTCTGAATAGTTTGTTGATGGCTCTAAACGAACGTATTTTTAGAAGAGGAAAAGAAACTCGTAAACTCCCTGCCTTGATGTTTGTGGGTGCAAGCAACGTACTGCCCGAAGACGAAACATTGAACGCTTTGCTCGACCGTTTCCTGATTCGGGTAAAATGCGATTATGTAAATCCAGATTTGTTGGAAAATGTGCTGGTTGGTGGTTGGAATTTACAGCGTGATGATGACGCTACCATGCCCACCATTACGCCCAAAGAAATTCAAGAATTACAACAATTGAGCAAAACCGTTGATTTGACAACCATCCGTAAGCAATACGTTGATTTAATCCATAATTTACGAAATACGGGCATCAAAATATCAGACAGGCGAGCCGTAAAAATCCAGAATCTTTTGGTGGCAAGTGCCTTAATTTGTGGCAGAATGGAGGTTATCCCTTCCGACTTTTGGGTGATGAAATACATCTGGGATACCGAAGAACAGATTGAGATTTTGGCGGGTATTATTGATGGGGTCATTGGTAAAGAAATATCTCCCCAAAGCCACCCACAGGCATTATTTAACAAAGTGCCTAACTCAGAAGAACTCGTAAAAGAAGTATTGATGCTTACTGAAAAATGGGATAATGGTGGTTTAACTTTTGAAGAACAGAATGTTATTAAAGACAAATTACGCTATGTTCAAAATCGAAGTGGATGGATTAAAAACCAAGAACATAGACAGCACATTGAGCAAAAAATAGAAACCTTATGGCACAAGATTCTGCAAACCATATAACTTACTTTTTGGCGATTGAGCAACGGTATGTCGATTTTTTGGGTAAAATTAGACATTGGAATAACCTCAAAATTGCCACTGAAAACACTTATTTTTGGGTAAAAGATTTCTCTTTTGAACAGATAAATTCATTGGAGGTAAAAACCATTCCTTACAAACAGGTTTACTATTCCCAAGACCATAAATTATTTAAAGTAGATAGCCTATTGCCCGACCGCAATGTACCTACTTTGCTTTGGACTCCTATCGAAAGAGGTTTATCGGTGGAATTGCCAAATTATAATTTTAATTTCTTTGGTTTAAAGGATAAAATTGACATCAAACTTGTGCTTTCTGAGCGTGAAAAGCCCGTTTTGGGTATGATTGCCGACCGTGAAGTTCTGGAAGAATACATCCAAAATGCTCCCGCTGTTCGACTAAAAAAACTGACTTGGGCGATTCTGAACGAAAAATCTGTCTTCATCATGGGCGAACCTAATTTACCGATTCGGGGAGAGATATTTTGGCAGAATTCTGATTTCTTTCTGCCCATTGGTTACGATTTTGAATTATCTATTTTAACCAAAACTATCAATCAACTTATTGACCCAAATGAAGCAAATTTTATTGTTTTCAATAAAAATAACAACTACATTTTGATAGAAAAAACCAACTTACAAACGCTATCATTAAGTTCATTTAGATTAAGTTTTGATACCTTATGACACTTTACGAATACTTCAAATCGACCGATAATTATTTCTGGCAATGGGAATATGATGAGGATTCTGAGGACGTCAATGCCATCGGGATTCCTGGGGGAAATACCATTGTGTATAAAGACATGGTGGTTGATATAATGGACAAACTTAGTCAGCAAGGCACGCCGCCATTTGGGGTTTTGTTGTTGTTTATTATTGCTACTAATCCTAATGGGGCGAGTGATATTGTAAAAATTGATAGAAAAATTACGGATTATTTGATTCATAACAAGCATTCAACCAACCCAAATACGGTATCGGTGCTATTGTCAATGGCTACTCAGTTGCTGAATTTACTAACTCAAATCCCGAAAGAATACAAAGTTGGAGCAAACAGAATTTTATTATTCCAGACCTTATTGAAGCATAGTCATAATAAGATTGGGTATCAGAAAATACGCCCCATTATAAAGGCGATGCAACAGAAAAGATATTCAGAAGAAGAGTTATTCTCACCCATAGCATTCAACGAATCAATCTTTTTAAAGGATTTTAGGGTTGTTGGTTTATTGAAAAAACGATTTGAAGATGTTGAGGATATTATCTCAAAAATGGGAGATATTCATCCTATCGAAGAAGAATTATTGATTGAAGAAACGCTCCAACAAGATGAAAAACCCGCTACTGATTTTGTTCAGGAATTGATTGATAATACTAACTCATTTCACGTAGGCTCCCTTTTGAAACGGATTTGGTCGGGTTTGAATATTCCTTTTCATAATATTCTGCCGAGCCAACAACCCATCGGAGGGGTTTCGGATTTGACCAACAAAGGTAGCTTTGACCGACTGTTGATTTCTGAATTTGCTAATGAAGATATTGTCTTTTTGTCTCGAATTGCCAACAACGAAGCCCTATATCTCAACCGAGAAATTCCGCCACAGTCGGAAGATTTGGCGAGGATTATCTTGATTGACGTTTCGATAAAAAATTGGGGAACGCCCAAGGTCTTGGCACACGCCTTGATGTTGGCAATTGCGAAACATCCCAAGTCCAAAATCAACTGTTTTGCGTATGCCATCGGAGAAAATGTTGAGCCATTGAATTTTACCGATATTCACGAAATCATCAAAGGCGTTCAATATTTAGAAGGCTGTTTGGATGCCAGCGAAGGGCTAAGGACATTTTTTAAAGAAAATCCACCGAGCAATAAAACCGAAATCTTTTTCATTACCACAGAAGATGCCAGCAAGACCGCTGCCATGCAAAAAGTGTTGAGTGAACACCATACGGCGATAAATTATTGGATTTATCCCGACTCAGAAGGGAAAATAGAACTTTACAAAAAAAAACACAACAGCCGCAAGCATATTCAAACATTACGGTTACCTTTGGAGGAATTGTGGACTAAGAAAGCTAAGGTTGAGGCGGTGAAAGAATTGCCAAAGGTGGATGAGAGGAAGCCTATTTTTTATAATATTTTGTTTCCTTGGCAAAACAAGGTAAAAAGCTATTTGCCAACAAGTTATGGGCAAAATTATTTCGTGGTTGATAATTACTTACTTGCTGATATGGGGGCGGATAAAGGATGGAAGATGGTTTATGAATATGTACCCAAAGGGGATTCTTTTGAAATATGTACAAACTCGAAGGGAGAAGATATTTTATTATGTCATAATTCAGCAAGGAAGATATTAACGTTAATCAATATAACGAATAAACTAAGAAAAACTGTTCCTGAATTCAGTATAGCTAATTCAACTCAAAAACGTTTTTTTTCATATGGAGATAGTTTTTATATTGATAATTTCCTATCCATACTAAAAATAACTCTAAATAGTGATATTGATATTGAGCAGATAACAAAAAGCAAAAACCCTTTCTCTTCACCTTTACATTCTTTATTTACAAAGAGAAAAGAGGAACAAGAAAAATTACAAAAAAGCGTAAGCAAACAATATCCCTTAAAAAATATTAAAAGAATGTATATTAATGGTAAGGGGAATTTATCTTTCAATGCTCATGAGTACGTCTTTAATGCTAATATGATTTATCTACACCACTACAATGATAGAATCAGTAAGAATGACATTGATGCCTCTGTTAATGAACAAGGTGATTTTGAATTTTCAAATGGATATACGGTTTCAGTAAATCGTTTAGGAATATTAATTCTAACAAGTTATAAAATCAAAAACATTCCTCAACACATATTTTTACCCACTATCGAAAGAAGTCCCTTGGGAGTTGCCTCAGATATGGATTTTGCAGGAAGTAGTTTTTATCATATTTCAGACGAAAGAGGTAGAGAGCCTATAAAAATTGACCGTTTTTGGAATCAATACATAATCCCATTCATCAAAGACATCACCGATTATGAATCTAAAAATAGAGCCATATCATCAAAATAATTATCCCATCGGCGGGATTTTGATTCAAGGAAATCAAGCCATTAAATGGGTCGTTGAGATTCAGGCGATGGGGCTTTCTTTGGAGGAACTCGTTGCTTATCCAATCCCCGACACTACGCTCAACAGTGTTTGGGGCTGTTTTGTAATGCTTCATTCAGCAAAACAAGGGATGGATGTTCGATTAAATACACTCGTCCAGAAGGTGAACAGTCGGCTGTATATTCCTGAGACAACAATCTTATATCCAAGCCTCTCTAATAACGATTTGGATAAATTATTTGTGAATAATCCTTCCATTTTTCACCCCACGTTTGGCTTGGTAGAATTATCAGAGCCTCTGGATTGGCTTGAAATTATGGCTTCGCCCACACGAAAAAACGTTCAAGTTCGCCGCCCCGCAGATTCGGTTTTTATTCCAAAAAGAGTACATAGTTTTCAAGTAATTCCGCTTTCTGCCGAGGCAACACTTGAACAAATGGAAGAAAAGATTTTTCCTAAAAAAGAATCATTTGAAGACAAACCGCTCAATCCGTTTGAGAAAATTAAACGATACGTTTATCGACAATTATTTACTAAAAAAGAGGATACTGATTCAGCATCAAGCATTTATGAAGAAAAACCTTTGTTTGGCATTGTGAAGGCTATCGCAAATTTGTTTTCTAATAAAGGTGAAAAATTAGGCGAAGAGATGATTCAGGATTTAGATGAATTAGAAAAAAGAAGTCAAAAATACTTGGACAAATTATTGGAGATGCTCAAAAATAATCCAGAAGAAGCCTTGAAATATGCCATTCCATTAGACGATGGGGCTTTGAGGGGCGACAATTCATTTGGGTCAGTCGATTTTGGAAAACGTTGGTCAGATTTTTCATTATTTGGCAATTTGGGTAATTCAAGCGGTGGAAATGCTTTTTTTGGCGATGATGGTTATCATAAACTACATCAACAATATTATGAAACGGCTCAGAAATTGATTCAACAAAAAGAATATCACAAGGCAGCTTTTGTGTATATGAAATTACTGAAAAATAATCAGGAAGCCGCTCAAACCTTAGAAAATGGAGGTTTGTACAAAGATGCGGCAGCGATTTTCTTGAAATATGTGAAAGACAAAAACAGAGCTGCTCAATGCTACGAAAAAGGTAAAATGACCCAAGAAGCCATTGAGCTTTACAAGGAATTGAATCAAAACGAAAAAGTGGGCGATTTATACCTCAGTATCAATCGTAAAAAAGAAGGGTTTGTGTATTATCAAAAAGTAGTAGATGAATACGAAAACACCCATCAATACGTGAAAGCATCCTTGATTTATAAAAACAAAATGCAAGATGTCGAAGCAGGACAAGAAAAACTATTGGCAGGCTGGCGACTCAACCGAGATGCTTTTAATTGCTTGAATAATTATTTCAATAACATCAGCAACGAATCCAAACGCTGGCATGAGCTGATGAACGTGTATAAAAACGATGTTTCATCTACTAATCAAGTATCTTTTTTGAACATCATCAAACATGAATTTGAGCGAAAAACAGAATACCGTGATAGCATCAGAGACATTGCCTATGAAGTAATTACGGAACAACTCAAAACCAACCCAAGTATAGTGTCAGAGCTAAAAACCTATAATCAAAAGGATTCGCAAATTGTGAAAGATACGATTCGGTATAAGCTAAATGTTTCTAAGAAGCAGTAAGAAGGCTTTGAAAACAGCCGTTAATATCTTACTTTTGCTACTCCAAGTGCTACTAAAAACTAAAAATATAGCTAAGTCTCTGTCGGTCAATGTTTTGAATAATCCCGTCCAGACCGCTAACAAAAAAGCGATTATTTTAGGAGTAGAAAATACAAACTTTCAAACTTAAAATAATCGCTTTTGTCATACTATTTGGGTACTCTAAGCCGCTTTTTTCATTTTATGAAACACTGTTCGCTCAAATTTTTCTCGGGCGTACGGTAATGTAATTGTCAGGTGCTTAATTTCTGTTTGTGATGGTAGCTCAAACATGGCATCGGTGATAATGGCTTCACAGATAGAACGTAGTCCTCTCGCTCCTAATTTGTACTCCATGGCTTGGTCCACAATATATTCCAAAGCTGCCTTCTCAAACGCTAAATCAATGCCTTCCATCTGGAATAATTTATGATATTGCTTGGTAATAGCATTTTTCGGATTGGTCAGAATGGTCAGGAGGGTATCCTTGGTCAATGGATTCAAATACGTGACTACTGGTAAACGCCCCAATAATTCAGGAATTAGCCCAAAAGATTTTAAATCTTGTGAAGTTACATAACGCATCAAATGATTATCATCAAATTCTTCAAAGAAATTATCATCTTTCGAGAAACCAATGGGTTGGGTATTCAAGCGTTTTGAGATGTGTCTTTGAATGCCGTCGAATGCTCCTCCGCAAATGAAAAGGATATTTTCGGTATTTATTGGTATCATCTTTTGGTCGGGATGTTTACGCCCACCTTGTGGCGGACAATTCACTACTGCTCCTTCCAATAATTTCAAAAGTGCTTGTTGTACCCCTTCGCCCGAAACATCACGGGTGATAGATGGATTATCTGATTTACGAGCAATTTTATCAATTTCATCGATAAAAACGATTCCCATTTCTGCTTTTGCCACATCGTAATCAGCCGCTTGCAACAAACGAGTAAGAATGCTCTCTACGTCTTCACCAACGTAACCCGCTTCTGTCACCACAGTAGCGTCGGCAATACAAAAAGGCACTTGCAACATTTTGGCAATGGTACGTGCCATGTAGGTTTTACCAGTACCAGTTTCGCCAACCATGATGATATTTGATTTCTCAATCTGAATCTCATCATCCTTCATTTTAGGCTGCATCAAACGTTTGTAATGATTATACACCGCTACACAAAGATGACGTTTGGCTTCGTCTTGCCCAATTACGTACTGGTCGATATAGTTTTTCATCTCAATTGGTTTAATCAATTGAAATTTAGGTGCTTTTTTATGCTTTTGTTTTTCAGAATGTAGTTCGTTTTGTACCACCTGATATGCCTGCGATACGCAATCACTACAAATATGACCGTCCATTCCCTCCATCATCAAAGGTACTTCACGCTGGGTACGCCCGCACAAGACGCAATATGGTTGTTGTTGTTTCATGTTATTTTAGCTATCGGCTGTCGGCGTTCTGCTATCAACTTCAAATTAATTATTTGGCAAAATTACTGAAATTAAAATGAAAAATGCTTACCTCTTCGTAGGAAGAAGCAAGCATTTTTTATTTCGATGATAAATTGAGTGAATGAATGTTATTTATGCTGTTAAAAGGTTTTCAATCTGCAAAAAATATTTTCATCCTTCATTATTCTATCATTGACTCATTCTATCATTAATACTAAACTCTTGTCAAAACTTCGTCAATCAAACCATATTCTTTGGCTTCTTCAGCACGCATCCAATAGTCACGGTCTGAATCCGCTTCGATTTGTTCAAAAGTTTTACCCGAATGTTTTGCCAAAATTTCGTATAATTCTTTACGAATCTTCACAATTTCACGGGCTGTGATTTCAATATCACGTGATTGCCCTTGAGCACCACCCGAAGGCTGGTGAATCATGATACGGGCGTGCGGTAACGCCGAACGCTTACCTGCCGTACCACCTGCTAATAAAACGGCTCCCATAGATGCCGCCAATGAGGTACAAATCGTAGAAACATCAGGACGGATGTAGTGCATGGTGTCATAAATACCCAAACCAGCATATACTGAACCACCTGGTGAGTTGATGTACATCATGATGTCTTTCTTAGAATCAGTAGATTCCATAAATAACATTTGTGCCACAATGATATTAGCCATGTAGTCATCAACGGGTACACCCATGAAGATGATTCTATCCATGATTAATCTTGAAAATACATCAATCTGAGCAAAACGCATGGGGCGTTCTTCGATGATGTACTGAGTCATGTCTTCAATGAATGGGCGACTTGTACCGCCAATTTGATTCATGTATTGGTCCACTGCCAAGCCGTTTAATCCTCTGTGATGTACGGCGTATTTTCTAAACTCTTCTGAACTTAATTCTTTCGGAAACATATTTTAAATTAGATTTATTGTATTGTTTTTTAATCGAAAATATTTATTGTTATTTACTAATAACTTAATGATTTGGGAAATGGTTCGGGAAAATATATTGACACTCAATAACCGAACGTGTATCTTACAGTACCCAACGTGACGGAAGAATTGGGTAATTTATTAGTCCAAATTGACGATAACGGTAAATTATTCGTTTTATCGTACACATAAGTAACGGTATAATTATCCTCTAAAGAACCACTTGTGGTATATTTTTTCAGACTAACAGGATTATTCTTACTCTCTGCCCAAGCCACCACACCATCACTTGTTCGCCCGCTAAATGCCCATCTAATTTTTGAAAATGGCGACGGATTATTATCATAAGTCATCACTACCATCAAAAATTCATCTCCAACGCTATTCTTACGAAATACTTTTGTTACATTGCCGTTGGTATCATATTCGTATCTACTGTATGAATTATCTGTTGTTTCGGTAGCACCTGTAACGGTTTTCACTCGTGTGTTCTTGACCAATTGGTCGTTAGCATTTATCTCCGTGATACCCACTATCTGTAAATTATCT
>JALONS010000112.1 GCA_025454855.1 Arcicella sp. | reverse complement strand
GATTACATCCAGACGATTGATGCCGTCATCTTGTTTTTGCAAGGTAAAAATCCAACGCTCGCCCATGTGATTTGTCAAGAAAGTTTCCTGCCCGAAGCCTCCCGTTTTGCTCAATTAGAAGAAGATTTAGACTGGGCTTTTGGCTCAATGGGTACGCACGACAAAGCCAAGCATTTAGCAACGCTGTACTTAGAAGATATTTCCGATTTAATCACAGAATGTGTAGATACTCATTTTGGGTTTAGTCGCTACGCTGAACGTTTGGGGCGTTCTGCCAATAGTTTTGATGAATTGTACGGTGTTTTACAGCAAGATTTTACCTACATTGATAAACTGTTGATTGATATTTTGGCAGAAAAAATGGCGGATATCCAACCCCAATTATTAGTTATTTCTGTACCCTTCCCCGGGAATTTATACAGTGCTTTTCGAGTAGGGCAGTGGGTGAAACAACATTATCCAACCGTAAAAATAGCAATGGGCGGTGGTTTTGCTAATACCGAATTACGCTCTTTGTCAGATGCAAGGGTGTTTGAATTTTTTGATTTTGTGACACTGGATGACGGCGAAGCCCCACTCGAAGCAATTATTAAAACCCTTGATGCTGATACAACCCTCCGTTTTGGGGAAGAGCTACCACTGAAACGGACTTTTGTTTTACAAAACCAAGTTGTTAAGTATTGCAATAACAGTGCTTTACGAGATTATAAGCAAGCGGAAGTAGGTACGCCCGACTATTCAGATTTGTTGTTGGACAAATATATTTCGGTCATTGAAATTATTAATCCGATGCACCGAATGTGGAGCGATGGGCGGTGGAATAAACTCACGATGGCACACGGTTGCTACTGGGGAAAATGCACTTTTTGCGATATTTCGTTAGATTATATCAAAATTTATGAACCCGTAGCCGCCAATATATTGTGTGATAGAATGGAGGAGATGATTGCCCAAACAGGCGAAAATGGTTTTCATTTTGTGGATGAAGCCGCTCCACCTGCCTTGATGCGAGCGTTGGCGTTAGAAATTATCCGTCGAAAACTCAGTGTTACGTGGTGGACTAATATCCGTTTTGAGAAAAGTTTTAGTGCTGATTTGTGTCGTTTGCTCAAAGCGTCGGGGTGCATAGCGGTTTCGGGAGGTTTAGAAGTGGCTTCGGATAGATTATTAGAGTTAATTCAGAAAGGCGTAACAGTTGCCCAAGTAGCTCAAGTAACTCGTAATTTCACCGAATCGGGCATTATGGTTCATGCTTATTTGATGTACGGTTTTCCCACGCAAACCGTCCAAGAAACCATTGATTCTTTAGAAATGGTTCGTCAAATGTTTGAATTAGGGATTTTACAATCAGGATTCTGGCATCAATTTGCCATGACAGCCCATAGTCCCGTTGGTATGTATCCAGAACAATTTTCAGTAAAAAAAGCAACGGAAGAAATGGGAAGTTTTGCCAATAACGACCTTGTTTTTACTGACCCTACGGGTGCTAATCACGATGATTTTAGCTATGGTTTGAAAAAGTCATTGTTCAATTAGAGTTCCCCGCACCAAAATTCCAAAGAATTACATTGAAAATGCCCTTTTGGCTGAAGAACCTTTTGATTTTAAACCCAATGCCAAAATTGTATGGTTGGGTAAACAGCCATTTGTGGAAGAGGTCAGTTCAAAAAAGGGAATAAGCAAGATTCTAACTTTTCACGATAGGAAAGAGAGTTTTGAAATCAAAGTAAATCAACCTTTTGCTGACTGGCTTTTGGCTATCATTAAACTTATTTCAGTTAATAACGCTAAAGTTTATACGTTACAAGAAATCAAGAAACATTACGAGCAGGAAGGTTTAGATAACTTTGAGCTTTTTTGGTACAGTAAGCCTATGAATACCCTTCGTGAATATGGGTTGCTGAGTTTGTAGATGTCTGAGAATTGATAAAATATTAGGGAACTATAAACATATTGTCGCAAATTGGATTTTCATTATCAATTCACAAAAAAGTGTCATTACTCAAAAGCAATGACACGGCTTAAAAAAGAGGTAACACAGTACGGTATTCAGCAATTTATTTTGCTATTATAAGAATCCTAAGAAAGAAAGGGCGTATGGTTAAGTTGTTGTAATTTGTCTCTAAAATCTAAATATCTACCGTGGCATTGATATTAATTGTACCACCTTTTTGTTCAATGTAACGACGTGCTTCAAACAAATCCTTTTGTAAGATTTTGATTCGCTTTTCTCGCATTTTGATGTCTTCTTCGTTATCCTCACGACTAATTAATCTTTCATGAAATTTTACTTTAACATGGATTAGCTCCGTGAGGAGGTCGATGGCTTCTTTGCCACTAAATTGACCTTGAATGAGTTGTATATTCATTGTTATAAGTTTTGAGTAAATGATTGAGTGATTTATAACCACCACTCAATCATTTAAGATGGATAAATTATTGTCCTTGACCTAAAGAATACCCTGATTTTCCGTTGAAATTATACAGGTTTTCCGTTTTGATGGTATCAATATCCAAATCTACCGCCTGACTTAACAGGTTTAAAATTTCTTGTTTGCTCATTAAATTACCGTCAGTTGGTTTAAATCTGCAACGCCAGTGGTCGGTACAAAAAGTTTCTTTGAAACCTTCAGGCCATACCTTAATACCACGATTGGTAATCATTGAAAGCTGTACCTTTTCAGAATTCAATTTTTGTATTTTTTCGGCTAATTCATCGGGGTTCAATCCTTGCCACTGTACGAAAACATCTACCCCCACTAAATCTTTCTGTGAGGCAGGTTTGCGTTGATATTTTGGTAGATTGAACGAAGCCTCTTCTGAGTAAGTAACTGATTTCAAGTGGGTTGGTTGTTGTCCAAGGTTAGCAATTACTGCCTGAGCAAACTCCTTCGTTCCCACTTTTTGCTTGCTAACACCCTCTTTAAAAATATCATAAGTATGAATACCATCTTCAATCGTTTTCAACCAAGCGTTTTGTACTTTTTCTGCAATTTTTGTTTGACCAAGATGGTTCAACATCATGATTGCCCCTTGTAAAAGTCCCGAAGGATTCGCTAAATTTTGTCCCGCACGACGTGGAGCAGACCCGTGAATTGCCTCGAACATAGCACATTCTTCACCAATGTTTGCCGAACCAGCTAAACCAACCGACCCTGCAATTTGTGCTGCTACGTCAGATAAAACATCACCGTACAAATTAGGCATCACAATTACATCAAATGCTTCGGGCGTATCTGCCATTTTAGCCGCTCCGATGTCGATAATCCAGTGTTCATTCTCAATTTCAGGGTATTCTTTCGCAATTTCATCAAATACTTGGTGGAACAAACCATCCGTTTGTTTCATGATGTTATCTTTGGTGAAACACGTTACCTTTTTTCTACCGTAGTGTTTGGCATACTCAAAAGCATAACGAACAATTTTTTCACACCCTGGACGGCTAATCAATTTCAAACATTGTACTACTTCGTCGGTTTGTTGGTGTTCGATTCCAGCGTATAAATCCTCTTCGTTTTCACGTACAATCACAATATCCATTTCGGGGTGTTTCGTTTTCACGAAAGGATGTAAACTCATACACGGACGTACATTTGAGTACAAGCCCAAGAATTTACGAGTAGTAACGTTCAAACTTTTGTAGCCTCCGCCTTGTGGGGTAGTAATGGGTGCTTTCAAGAATACTTTGTTGCGTCTGATAACATCCCAAGATTCTTTAGCAATTCCCGCTGTATTACCTGCCAAGTACACTTTTTCTCCTACCTCTATTTCCTCAATTTCGATATTTGCTCCCGCTGCTAAAATAATTTCGAGAGTAGCATCCATAATTTCTGGACCGATTCCGTCGCCTTTGGCTACTGTTATTTTTGTCATTGTATTAGGTTTTAAAATGAATGAAACGTTTAGATATTAATTTACTGATGAAGTATAATTCGTTTTTGATGACACAAAGTTGAAAAGAATAATTTATAAGTTTTTATTTATATTTGTAATAATAAACATTAATTATTTTTATGATAATCTAAACTTACTCAGATGAATTACACATTGCATCAGTTACAAGTATTTTTGAAAATTACTCAAACCCAGAGTATTACTAAAGCTGCTGAGGAGTTGTATTTAACACAGCCAGCGGTATCAATTCAATTGAAAAATTTACAAGACCAATTCGACATTCCGCTGACGGAAGTCATTGGTAGAAAGCTATTTGTAACTGATTTTGGAAAAGAAATTGCCTTTGCGGCGGAGAAAATTTTGAATGAGGTGTATGCCATTAATTACAAAACAATGGCACACAAAGGAAAACTTTCGGGAAGATTAAAATTGTCAGTTGTCTCAACGGGAAAATACGTAATGCCTTATTTTTTATCTAAATTTATGAATCAAAATGAAGGAATTGAATTGCAAATGGATGTGACAAATCGGGCAAAAGTGATTGAAAGTTTGGAAAAAAATGAAGTAGATTTTTCGCTGGTATCCGTTCTGCCCGATAATTTGAACATTGATAAAGTAGAACTTATGCAGAACAAACTATTTTTAATAGCCAACGCAAAAGAAAAATTTAAGAAGAAAAAGCACGACGAAAAAATATTTGAAGAGTTTCCCTTGATTTACCGAGAAGCAGGTTCGGGAACTCGCTTGGTGATGGAGCGATTTATCGAGAGCAATAAATTACCCGTTCGTAAAAAGATGGAATTAACCTCTAACGAAGCCGTAAAACAAGCTGTTATTGCGGGCTTGGGTTGTTCAATCATGCCTTTGATTGGCATCAAAAGCGAATTAACACAAGGAGATTTACGGATTATTCCCGTCAAAGGTTTTCCTATTACTTCGGTCTGGCACTTAATATGGATGAAAAACAAAAACTTTTCTCCCGCCGCCAATGCCTTTTTAGAACATATTAAAAGTGAAAAAGAGAGGATTATTCAAGATAATTTCGATTGGACGAATGGTTATTAACTTAAAATTGATAAGACCTGATAAAAAACCGTTGAATATATCCTATTTTCGAGTATTGATTTACCTAATCTGATATTTTCATGAAAAAAGGCTTTTATTCTCTGCTCTTGATTTGTTCATTGTTTGCGGCATTCACTCAACAACCCGCTGAATATTGGTTGGGACATCGTTGGAAAGCCGATTGGATAGCTCCGCAAAACGTCAATTTAAAGTCTTTCGGCATTTTTCATTTTAGGAAGACTTTTGACCTTACTCAGAAGCCTAACCAGTTCATCATCAACGTGTCAGGGGATAATCGTTACCGAATTTATGTAAATGGTAATTACATTGGTACGGGTCCTGCCCGAGGAGATTTAATGCACTGGAATTTTGAAACTTACGACATAGCCATTTTCTTACAAGCAGGTAAAAATACCATTGCTGCCGTAGTTTGGAATTTTGGTGATGATATGCCAATGGCTCAAATGAGTAATAAAACGGGGTTTATCTTGCAAGGGGATGGTAACCAAGAAGCGATAGTAAATACCAATAAAACGTGGAAAGTTACGGAAAATAAAGCCTATAAAGCACTGCCCGTTGATGGTTCAAAATTGTGGACGTTTATTGTGGTAGGTTGTGGAGAAGAGGTAGATGCCAGTAAATACCCCTACGGATGGGAAAAACCTGATTTTGAGGATAAAAACTGGGATTTTGCCCAAAGGCTTGAACCAGGTTATGCCACAGGTTCGGGTTCGGGAGCGGGGTGGTATTTAGTGCCAAGAACTATTCCGCAGATGGAAGAAATGTATCAGCCCATCAAGGAAATCAGGCGTTTTTCTAACATTGCAGATGCTAACATGACTGACAAATGGTTGAATGGCACGGGAACGCTCACGATTCCTGCTAATACCAAAACTACCATTTTGCTTGACCAAACTTTTGAAACAGTGGCTTACCCAGAGATGACCGTATCGGGGGGTAAAGGTTCAAGTATTCAATTCACTTATGCCGAAGCCTTGATTGACGAAAAACGTCAAAAAGGGAATAGAAATGAGATTTCGGGTAGAAAAATGATGGGAAATCAGGATGTTTTTCGTCCTGATGGAACAGCCAAAAGAACTTTTCGTCCGCTTTGGTTTCGTACTTTTCGGTACATAGAGTTAGATATTGAAACCAAAGCAGAGCCGCTCACTATCAATTCATTTTATGGCATGAAAACGGGCTATCCTTTTGAAGAAAAAGCGATGTTTTCGAGTAAAGATGATAAGTCGATGACTAATATTTGGAAAGTGGGTTGGCAAACCGCACGACTTTGTGCGGGAGAAACGTATTTTGACTGTCCTTATTATGAACAACTGCAATACACTGGTGATACCCGCATACAAGCCCTGATAAGTTTGTACGTTTCGGGTGATGACCGTTTAGTCAAAAAAGCATTGATGGATTATGATAATTCGATGGTTGCGGAGGGATTAACGCAAAGTCGATACCCATCAAATGTTACGCAGATTATTCCTACTTTCTCACTTTTTTGGGTTTCAATGACTTACGATTATTGGATGCACCGCAAGGATGATGCTTTTGTACAATCTTTATTGCCCAACGTAGAAAAGGTTTTGGCTTGGTACGAGCGTAAAATGGATGCCAAGAAAAATATGCTCGGTGGTATTAATTGGTGGCCTTTTGTAGATTGGGCAAAACCCTGGCAATGGGATGCAAAAGCAGATATTGGGGGTGTTCCTGAGGGGGCAACGGCTGGAAATTCTTCCATCATTTCTTTTCAATATGCTTATACGCTTCGTCAGGCATCGGCAATTTTTGAAACTTACGGACAAAAAGATAAAGCAATTTATTACCGAACGTTAGCGGATGTCGTTGCCAAATCTACTTACGAATTATGTTACGATGCCGCCAAAGGGGAAATAGCTGATACCCCCGAAAAGAAAATATTTAGCCAACACGCTAATATTTTTGCTTTACTGGCAAACGGCGTTCCTAAAGCCAACGAAAAAGCCATCATGGAGAAAATTTTGAATGATAAATCGTTAATTCAAGCTACATTTTACTTTAAATTTTATCTTACCCAAGCCCTCAAGAAAGTAGGAATGGGAGAACGCTACCACAGTACTTTACAGCCGTGGCGAGAAATGATAAATATGGGCTTGACAACCTTTGCCGAAAAAGAAGAACCTACTCGTTCCGATTGTCATGCTTGGTCGGCATCGCCTAATTATGATTTCTTGGCTACTATTTGCGGAATTATGCCCGCCGCCGCTGGATTTGAAGAAGTATTAATACAGCCCGCATTGGGTATTTTAAACGATGCGGAGGGAAAAATGCCCCATCCGAAGGGTGAAATTAGTGTAGTTTTAAAAAGAAAAGGACAAACGGGTATTGTAGCGGAAGTAAATCTGCCATCGACCATAACTGGACGTTTTGTCTGGAATGGTAAAACAGAAGTTCTGAAAGGAGGGAAGCAGTCAATTTCGATGGATTAACCAATTGAGGTTCGTAAAAGCCAACTATTTAAGTTATTGGTTTTTAGTGATTTATTCATTCACTTTTCGCCAATCGCTTTTCGCTTAGCATAATTCCAACTATCGCCCAAGAAATATTGTACGGTTTCCGAATAGCAAACATCGAAAGACGGAAACGACTAACCTATCGCTGAGACTTCCTTTCTACCGATGTGATGAGAATAACTGCTGTGATGATAATTGCTCCCGAAAGCATCATCAATGGGTGTAAATGTTCGCCAGCAAAAAGTCCTCCCAAAATCATGGCTACTAAGGGATTTACATACGTGTAAGTTGCCACTAAGGTTGGTGTGGTAACTTTAGAAAGCCAATTAAATACCAAAAATGCAATCACCGAACCAAAAGTGAGAATATAGGCAAAAGACCATAAGGCTTTATGACTAACATTTTGTACATGAAAATTGTCGAATTCTTTCATGAAATAGCTGATAATCAATGAGATTGTACCGCCCACGAGCATCTGAGTTCCTGCAATTTGCGAGGCATGGTATTGTGCTAAGTCCGATTTTGAAACTACTACTACGCCAATATTCCAGCACAAAACGGCAATGAATAAAAAGGTGATTCCTAATAAATAATAATCTTCAAATCCTGCGATTGCCATTGTTTTTAAACTCATCAAAATACCAACGCCCACCATACCCAAAATAGCCCCTAACATCACTTTAGGTTGAGGTTTTTCTTTGTTCATGAGCCATAATAAGATAATCAACATCACCGGACCCGACGCTGAAAACAGTGCAGAATAGCTGGAAGGAACCCATTTGGCAGAAATAGTAAAAAGACTATTACCGACTGTCAGCATCATCAATCCCGATAAAACGGTGGTTTTGAGCATTTCAGGTGTTGGTTTTTTGAATTTACCTGAAAGTAGAGCGAAGGTTAATAAAATTGCACCCGCAAAGAAATTTCTAAATCCCGATGCCATAATGGCTGGTACACTTGCCACTACAAAACGAATTCCCAAGTAAGTTGAACCCCAAACTAAATAAAGCGTAATGAGTCCTGCCCAAATTTTAACCGATTGATTTTGATTATTCATGCCACAAAATTCGGGATAATTTACGATATTTAGAGGAACAAACTAAAATTCCTACTTCATGAATTCATCAATTATTTTCAAACAGATTTTTCTTTTTACATTTTTCTTTGCTTGTTTTAAAATCAATGCTCAATTTTCTAAAAAAGATGAAGGTTTAGCTCACACTTTTTCCATCGTAGCTCGTGATGAAAACACGGGTGAAATCGCCGTTGGTGTTCAAAGTCACTGGTTTAGTGTGGGTACTTCGGTTTCGTGGGCGGAGGCTGGTGTTGGGGCAGTTGCTACGCAGTCTTTCACGAATAAGTCTTTCGGAATTAGGGGTTTAGCTTTATTGAAACAAGGGAAGACTGCCCAAGAAGCTCTTGATATTTTGTTATCTGACGATGCGGGTAAAGAAGTTCGTCAGGTGGGAATTGTGGATGCTAAAGGCAATGTAGCCAATTTTACGGGTAAAAATTGTGTGGATTTTGCGGGACAATTGAAAGGGAAAGGTTATGCGGTACAGTCGAATATGATGTTGAATGATAAAGTACCTGCGGCCATGGCAAAATCTTACGAAGCCAATGCTAATTTACCTTTGACAGAACGAGTTTTGGAAGCCTTGAAAGCCGCTCAAAAAGTGGGTGGTGATATCAGAGGGAAGCAATCAGCAGCCATTTTGGTGGTAAAAGGGGAAGCAACGGGCAAGCCATGGGATGAAAACCATTTGGTAGATTTGCGAGTGGACGACCACCCCAATCCACTTACGGAGTTAGAGAGGTTATTAAAAGTTCACCGTGCCTACGAACACATGAACAATGGTGATTTGGCAACGGAAGTAAATGATATGAAATTGGCGATGCAAGAATATGAATCCGCAATGAAAATGTTTCCTAATAACTTAGAAATGCAATATTGGACAGCAATTACATTAGCAAATAATGGACAAATGCAAAAGGCAAGCACCATGTTAAAAGCTATTTACGCCAAAGAACCCAATTGGAAAGAAATGACCAAAAGATTACCAAAATCAGGATTATTGACGGTGAAAGGGAAGGATTTGGAGAGTTTGTTAAACTTATAATTTATATTTCAAATAACTTTTCGCACAAAAAAAACAATGTATTTGTGCAAACAAATAAAATAATTATGGCAACAAATATTGATATTGACCAAGAAAAATTGTCGCAAATAATGACAATGAAACACTTTAAATCTAAGAAAGAGGCGGTAAACGAAGCATTAAGTGAGTATTTGAAAAATCTTTTACGCCAAGAAGTTTTGACATGGAAAGGCTCTAATTGTTGGGAAGGAGACTTAGACCCAATGCGTACTGACTAATGGAAAAAGCTTTTTTCGACACTTCGGTTTGGATTGACTATTTCAAAAATGGAGGCAGTAAAGAGGCTATTCTCTTAGAAGAGTATGTAAAATTTGCCTCTGAAAATCTTTTACTTACCCCAACAATTATTCAAGAGATTTTGCAAGGCGTAAGAACTAAGCAAGAGTTTTTTCAAAAGAAGAAAGTTTTGGAAAGCTACAATTTGTTAAAACCAGATTGGGAGAAAACCTCTATTGATGCCGCAAAATTATATTTTGAATTAAGAAAAAAAGGCGTAATAATAAGGAAAAGTACCGATTGCTTAATTGCCCAAATTGCCATTGAAAACGACACATTGCTCGTACACCTTGATTCTGATTTTGATTTAATTTCTAAAAATTCTGTCCTCCGTACTTTCTAAGTTTTTATAATATTTTTATCAATCCAATTCGGGCAGGTTATGTTTTAGAGCCTCACGAATGGTATTTGAGTAGTGCGTGTCCACGGAGTCCGATAAAGGTACTTTCTTTGTGAATAAATACATGGTCATCAAGACAACCAACGCCCAGAGGGCTTAACGATAAGTGTCACTCGGCAAGAGCCGAGCGACTGCGGGGTAAGACTCAATTAGTTAAACCCGATGACTATAATAAAAAATATGAGAACAAGAAAGTTTGGGATGAACAAGACGGTCGATCTGACTACCCTCCTAAAAAATAAGACAATGCTATACGGTATTACAATAATTATCTTCATTATTGGAAGTTATACTATATCATTATATCTAAATAGTAAAATCGTATTTCAATATCGAGTAAAAGACAATTACTCTGGACCATGTATTATTTTTTTAGATGAAAATGAACTCAATTCTAATGAACTAATCATCAGTAGTGGACTTAATATAATTTCTCAAAACGTAAGAAAAAAAACGTTTATATTTAAATCCCATAATACAAATAAAGAAATAGATATTGTACCTATTGGCAACAAGAATCACAGAGATATGAATAAAAGATACATATTTAACCTTTCAATTGGAAAACAGACATCATCTTGCTCAGATAAAATAATACAGCGAATATGTTTCTTTGTTGGAAGTGAGGCAGAGTTTGTATACTGGAAAAAAAACAACTTAGACGAATTTAATTATTTTGAATCAAAAGGTATAGATTGGTGCTTATTTTACAAAAGTCATACATTTCCCGCTCCATAGTGTTCCCGTGCTGTTCGAAGTGTTCGTATCGCTGTTCAAGGTCCCCGCAGTCGCTCGGCTCTTGCCGAGTGACAGTTATGATTAAGCCCTCTGGGCGTTGTTGGAGTTAGCAATAAATTAAGATTAAAGCAAAATGTCAGAATTAAGGAAAACATATGAGGGCGGTTTATTTTTTATGACACTAACAGTAGTCGGTTGGTTAGACGTATTCACCCGTCCACTATACGTCAATGAAATCATAAAAAGCCTACAATTTTGCCAACAAAAGAAGGGTTTGGAAATATACGCCTATGTAATCATGACTAACCATATTCATTTAGTAGCTGCCAGAACAGAGGGAGAAATGTCAGATGTGCTTCGAGACTTCAAAAGTTTCACAGCCAAGCAATTATTGAATTTGATATTAGAAAACCCAAAAGAATCACGCAAAGAGTGGATGGAAATGGTTTTCAAATATCATGGCACAGCCACAAAGCAAAACGAAAAATACGCCTTTTGGCAGAAAACTAATCATCCTATTGCCCTTTGGACACCAGCGGTAGTACAAGAGAAAATTATTTACATCCACGAGAATCCCGTTCGGGCAGGATATGTCTTAGAGCCTCACGAATGGTATTTAAGTAGTGCCTGTCCAAGAAGCCCGATAAAAGTGCTTTCATTGTGATTGATTTAATATTCATACATCGCCCAGAGGGCTTAGCAATAATCCTCACTCGGCAAGAGCCGAGCGAGTGCGGGGTGGTATTTGAGTAGTGCGTGTCCACGAAGTCCGATAAAGGCTCTTTCTTTGTGAATAAATGCATAGTCATCAAGACAAACAACGCCCAGAGGGCTTAACGATAAGTGTCACTCGGCAAGAGCCGAGCGACTGCGGGGGGAAGGTTTCTTTAAAATAAAACATTTACAATTAAAAAAACTGGTTAAAGCGTCCTCGCTTTAACCTTTGTGAAAGGCTGAAGCCTTGAAAGAAAACAGTTGTCAGTGAAGACACTGACAACTGCAAAAGACAAACAACGACAAAATCTTTTAAAATGATTCGAATATTGGACTTTCTATATTATTTTATCTATCAGCTAAATAGAAGGGGGTATAAAACTTATAATCATGAAAATGCCAAATTGGGAACAGCGAGCATTATCTGTTCAATACTTATCTCTTACAAAAGATTCGTTCCATTGATAGTAAAGCATTATTTAGGAATTTATTTTTTGTATGATTATTGGACTTTAATAATATTTTTAATTTCTGTGTTCATTTTTTATTTAACAGGTAGGTATTACGGACCAAAAGGTTTTCGGAATTGGGTTGTAGAAAAATATGATTCGTCCAGTAACTTAAAAAAGCAAAATCATTACATACAGGTTTTTGTACTTACAACGATAATAATGAGCAATTTTTTACTTTGTTTGAAAATTGGTAATGAATTGAAATATTATTTTGAACATCATCCTCGCCCAGTTCATAGTATCATTGTAGACAATTAGTATTATTTTTTTGAAATGACACTTTGAATTAATCGCAAACAAAATCCAATCATCCCATTAACAAACAAATCAACAAAATCAGCATTTATGAAAAAACTATTATTCCTCTGTGTATTACTAATTTCCCTGCAAGGGTTTTCTCAAAAACTCCCCACTATTTCTGAAAAAACTGCTAACCTAAAGAAAAATGGTGGTTTTATAGTGTACTGGTGGGATGAAGATACAGGTAAAATTTGGTTAGAAATCTCTAAACTCAATCAAGAATTCTTGTACGTTTCGTCGCTGCCTGCGGGTTTGGGTTCAAATGATATTGGTCTCGACCGTGGACTATTGGGTGATGAAAAGGTAGTATTTTTCAACAAAGTTGGACGCAAAATTATGCTCATTCAGCCCAATTTGAGATACCGTGCCATCACCAACGATGCCAATGAAAAACGTGCCATCGAACAATCTTTTGCTCAATCAACCCTCTGGGGTTTCACCGTTGAAGCCGAAGAAAACGGTACGTATTTGGTTGATGCAACGGATTTTTTTATGCAGGATGTGATGGGTGTTGCCGACCGCCTGAAAGATATGAAACAAGGAACTTATACCTTGGATAAAACACGTTCGGCGGTATATGTAGAACGTACCCGAAACTTTCCGTTAAACTCAGAATTTGAAGTTACTTTAACTTTCACAGGTGGAAGTGATGCGGGAAATTACGTAAAATCTGTTACGCCAAGTTCGGATGCGATTACCTTGCGAGTTCACCACAGTTTTGTGCAATTGCCTGATAATCAGTTTGAAAAACGAGTTTTTGACCCACGTTCCAGTTTCAATGCTTTGGGATATATGGATTATGCCACGCCCGTGAGCGAACCCATTGATAAGTATTTTATTGTCCGTCATCGTTTAAAGAAAAAAGACCCAACGGCTAAGATTTCAGAAGCGATTAAGCCTATTATTTATTACTTGGACAACGGAACGCCCGAACCAATCCGTTCAGCTCTGATGGAAGGTGCCGCTTGGTGGAATCAGGCTTTTGAGGCAGCAGGCTATAAAAATGCTTTCCAAGTAAAATTACTACCCGACGATGCCGACCCGATGGATTGCCGTTATAATGTCATCAACTGGGTTCACCGTTCCACTCGTGGGTGGTCGTATGGAGCTTCTGTAACCGACCCACGCACGGGCGAAATCATTAAAGGACACGTGAGTTTAGGTTCGTTGCGGGTTCGTCAGGATTATCTGATTGCTCAAGGTTTGCTTTCACCTTTTGAGAATGGACAAAAATTGGATGCCGACAAAGACCCCATGCTCAAAATGGCGTTGGCTCGTTTG
>JALONS010000111.1 GCA_025454855.1 Arcicella sp. | reverse complement strand
TTGAATAGGATATAAGTTTAGCCTTGTACTCACGTGGACTAACATTTTTATAGGTGTAGCAGGCTTTTTAGTGGCAAGAAAAGCAAAATTAATATAATAGAATTTTCAAAAATTAAAATACAAAATGGCAACAGGAACACAAAAATTAATAGCAAACATCGGTTACGTAATTGACGGTACGGCAAAAATGTATGTTTGGGCAATGCAGGACGTTGATTCAGGCGAATTTTATCCAACGGTGCTTTGGGAAAAAGAAGGAGCGACTACTTTGAACCCTCCTAAATTACACACAATAGGGATTGACGTATTTAAAGACTTCGTTCGTAATAAAAACGGTGCTGTGTCTGAATTACTTGATTTTACAATGCTCGTGGATGGCGATCAATTCGCAGATGATAAACAGTACGTTGTGGCTTCAAACGTGACTGATATTTCATCAACAAAATGGAAATTTCCTGCAAGCACAACCGCAGCCGCTAAGCACTTCACCATCAAAGGGGATGGTATCACCGATGAAATGGTAAGTCCTTTACAATTAGCAGATGAAGACGGGGACGGTTTACCAGACGACGGTGGAGAAAAGAAAACAGATTCTTTGTTCGGGATTGATTTTTCAGGAAAGTTAGACTTTTTGAAAACAAAATCACCTACTGGGATTGGCAAAACATGGGACGATGTAGTTTCATTCGTTGAGAAAAACCCCGTAATAGTAGGGGCAGGCGTTTATTTTGCGTGGAAACCAATTATTCAACCACTGTGGAAAAAAATAAAAAAGGCACTTAAATTTTAGTAAGTGCCTTAAATAAAATTATCATTCACAATTAAAATTACTAACATTATGAAAATGCCAAAAATGCCGAAATGTAAAACTTTACGTTCATTGAAAAACTATGAAGAAAAGTTGGATGAGTACGCAAAAGCCAAACAATTAGAAAAACGCTTACAGGATAAGCGTTCAAAAATTAAATAGATTTAGATAAAACCCCTGACTAATGAACAGCGAATTAAACAGGCTTACGGATGTTATTTCAAAGTATAACGCAACCTACTGGATAATAAGTAAAGGCAATGAAAAAGTAGAATATTACGAAGGCGAAAGCGTAGAAATCTCTATTTCTGAACTGGAAACAGCTTTTAATGAACTCCAAAACGGTGACTATATTTTTAAAGCAAGGGCGGGCAAAAACTCATATAATTCGCAGTTAGTCAGGCGATTTACTAAAGGACATTCAAACCCGAACACAAATACAGGTATGGACACACAAGCAATGATTTTGTTTACTCAAAGCTTAGCTGAAATTAAGCTAAGACAAGAACAAATGCACACGGAAATAAAGGAAATAGCTAAGGCGGTTGTTATCCTTACCGATTCCGATAAATCAAACGATTCTACGGGTTTGGAAATGTTAGAAACAATTTCTAAAGGTGCTAAAGTTGTGGGTTCACTCAAAGATATTTTCAAACAAAACCCTTAAAATATGAAAGAAATCAATTTACAGGAACTTGCGTTTGAGTTCCTTATGAAACTTGATTCAAAATTTTCAGACCGTGAACAAGCCGAAATCTTGACTATTCTAAACAAAGTGATAGATACGTTCTCGGAGGTTATCAAGCATTTCTTAGACCCTGAAAAGCGAGACGAATTATTAAAGCAGGGTGAAGCATTATTTAATCAACATAAAGACACTATTCAAGAAATAGGCTTTCAAATTGAGGAAAAAGTAAGTTAAAAAACATGAATATAGTTATTAGGATTTTAGGCATTTTGATTGCGTTCTTTTCTTTGAGAACGGGCGGTAAAAGTTCGGAGGAAAAAGAGAAAAAAGAAGGGGTTTCAGTCGGTAAAGTCCTATTGATAGTAGTCGTGTTTTGGTACGTTACGAAGCAGTTTCAAAACTCACAAAAAGAAGACTTAGAAGCAACCGCCCCGACTGATATTACAGTAATACAGGCTCAAAGTATCTATAAAGCCTTGCACCCTTTCAACAATCCCACGGGATTAGATGGTCTTGATTATAACGCTTTGTTGCAGGTTGCAGATGAAATCCTAAAACAAAATGTTGAACGTGTTACGGCAAATTACAGAACGCTTTACGGTATAACTTTAGGTTCAGATATTGCGAAAGAACTCAATCAAAATCAACAAATTGAGTTTTACGGACGTCTCAATAAAACTACTCAAACCGTAACAATCAAGTATAATAAAGGGGATGAACTTTACGCTCGTAAAGATTTGAAAGTGCTAAGGATAAATGATACTACAAAGGTTGAAACGACTGTAAAGAAAAATCAACTTATAGGTGAATATCTCGGAGTATATTTTAAGGTAAAAGCGACAGGTAAAGTTTATTTAAGAGTAGATTTAGATTGGAGTTTATCGGAGGGTTACGTAGATATTACGGAAGTTTACAAACAATAGCAAAAATATGAAAAGTAATATTATTAGAAGGTATTTTCTAAAAAATGACACAATTATCCACGATTGTTTCAGAACGGTAATTACTAACGAAGGAGTAACAGCCGTAAAAATCAATCAGGAAAATTGCGATGAAATCATTTTACAAACAGGTGATTCCTTCGTTCTGGGAGGTGAATTTTTAACGGAAAAATTACAGAATAACAAAGTAACTTTTTCAAATCAAACTAATGATTTGAAGGTGCTTTTAGAAAAAAAATACATAGCTATTTAGTATGAAAAACAGAGAATTATTATTAGTCGGTTTAGGGGTAGTTCTCGTTTTTTCTTCATTTTCAAGTGATGAAACTATGATAACTGATTATAGAGGAAATAGTAAAGCCCCACGGGGTTTTAGGAATAATAACCCCGGGAATTTGAAAAAGCCCGGGGGCGACACGTGGCAGGGTACTATAAATTATGACGATAAAGGTTTTGCAATTTTTAGTAGTTTTTTACTCGGTGTTCGTGCAATGATTATTGATTTACGTACTAAGATAGTTAGACTAAAAACAGTCCGTAAAATCATATCAGTTTATGCACCTGCAAGCGATAACAACAACGTAAACCAATACGCCAAAACCGTTTCGGGGTGGATGGGAATAAGTCCCGACGCTGTTTTAACTGCAAATAAATCAACTTTAAAATCTTTAGTAGGTGCAATGTCAAGGTTTGAGAATGGTCGTAACGGTTCGGGATGGTGGGAAGTAACATCAGAACAATTTGAGGCAGGATTTAATTTACTGCCTGAAACAACAAAACAAGCTATTTTAAACGCATGATAACGAGAGGATTTAGGAATTTAGGAATAGATAACAATAATGATGTTTTATTAGGACACGTTCTAAATGTAGTTATCATTGACGACCTCAATAAATATGCAAGTTTTGGAGGTGCGTTATTACTAATTGTTTATACGGGGTTGGGGATTTGGGAGAAATTCAAGAAACTAACTTCTAATAAGGAAAATGAAAACGAAACAGATTCAGATACATGATGCAACGTTACACGAACCCGTAAACGAATTTGAAGAATTAAGGGCGGAAATTGAAGCCTTGAAAAATCAAAGAAACCCTTTGCTTAGTGCAATTTCTCAGTATGTTGATAATTTCAGAAATTCACCGCTTACGAGTATATCAGGTATCTTCACAGGTGGAACTATGATGTATCAAGCCTATCAAACTAAAGATATTTTTACAGGGGTTCAGGGCTTAGGTTTATTTTTAGGTCTAACAGGTGCTAATGAAAACAACTATCAAAATGTATCAAATAATTCTCAATCTACTATCTAAAGAATTTTTAGGTAGAAAAGTAAAAACCCTTTTAATTGAAATTGTAGTAAGTCTCTTAATAACTATTGCAGGTACTTTTATTGTTAAAAAGATTTTCACGAAAGAGGAACAAATTAGTAAACAGGAAGTTCAAAGACTTCTAAGGAATCAAGAAAAAAGGTTTGAAAATTTAGAAATCGAAACCGATTCATTAAAATTAATCATCGAAAAATCAAAGCAAAATGAAATTGAAATCAGTAAGAAACTATCTAAAATTGATTCTTTGCAACGTCTTAGCACTTCTAATAAATTTGACTATTTGCTCAAACGTGCAAGGGCAAGCAAATGAAAAAGATAGTACTATTTCAAAAGTAGATTCCGTTCTAAATCAAGCAATTAAGGACGCAATTACGGTAGATATTCAGACTGGAATAATCGGAGAAAAAGAAATCCAACTTTCTACAAAAGACAAATTATTGAGTAATCTACGTTCAAAATATTTTGATTGTGTACGCTCAAAAGATAGTCAGGATTTAAGAATTAACATACTTCAAAATAATGTAATAAGTAAGTCTAATACGATTAAGATATTAATATACATTGATGTAGGAATAGTAGTTTTAGGCAGTATTTATTTTTACAATAAGTATTTAAAAGGTACATAGTAATATAATTTTAGGGTTAGGTAAAACGTAAAGGGCGGTTAATTTTTAGCCGTATTTTTTTTATAAAAAAAATATCTCAGTATGAAAAAAGGCAAATTATTAGCAATAGCAGGATTAGGAATTTTGCTTTTGTCGAACAATAAGAAAAAAAATGCAAATAGCACGAATCCAACTTTGCCGGGTTCGGGTGCAGGTACAGGTACAGGTACAGGTACAGGTACAGGTACAGGTACAGGTACAGGTACAGGTACAGGTACAGGTACAGGTACAGGTACGGGTACAGGTACAGGGCAAACCGTTTCAAATATGCCAGGCGTTCCTGAAAGTTTAAGCATTGAAACGGTCGTTGAAACCTTTTCACCTGAAAAGTTTTCAGAAACAATATATCCAACTTTTCAGGATTCAAATTTATTATTTCAAATACCGCATTTTATCGTGGTATTATCTACTGATTTAGCTAAGGTGTGGAAAGAAAAAAACATCCAATTTCGTTCACGTGGAATTTGGGGGTCGGTGAACTGGAAAGATTTTAATATTGAGGGAACGGAATGGAATTGGTTTATGAACCCCGAAACGGGGCAACCTTTTCCGAATAACTTTAACACACGTAAAAACGTGAACATGAATACGTTTTCATCAACGTTACCGATTGACAGACGTATTCAACACGGGGGGAAAATAGACGAAGATTGGAGCAATTTTACTGAACAACAAATAGCAGAAAAGGGCAATTTAGAAGCTCGTTCGACTGAGTTTGGAGATTACAACGTGGGTGGAAAAGCTCGCATAGGGCTTGTTAAAGTTGATTGGGAAAACAACTACGAGAACGGAATAAACCCCCGTAAAGCACTAAGATTCATTAAATCTTTTTGTGACAATTTGCAGGGCTTTGCCTTAACGCTTTATGTTCACCCTATTAGGTCGGGTTTAGGATTTTTGAATGATGAGGGCTATCCCGACCAAAATGGAAATTATGTCAATGAACACATAAACCCAATCTATACTGCGAGTGAAAATTTAGACGGTGTAAATTATAAAGTTGTTGATTCTCCAAATTTTGCCCCCTGTATAGAAATTTCGCATTATGGCGAAACAGCCTTTGAAGGATTTTTTGACGGTGCAAGAAATTGCACAGCATACGGAGCAAATGCGAACATAGAACACTATTTGGCAAGGGTTGCGAGTATGTGCGAAAAATCATTTGCATACCTCAAAACACGTGGAAGGGATGTTTTATTTAGTATGTCTAAACTCACTTGTGATAGAGGGACTAACGGCTGGCAGTACACGGATGGAAACAGAAAAGGCGGTGGTCCAAAAAGTTCAATGAGTGGAACGCTAACGCGTGATATGTCTTTCAAATCCGTGCTGGCTACGTTTATGAGTGGTGTGCATATTTGCGAATGGAATAGAAACACTGGAGGACACAATGCCGATATGATGAACGGTTTTCAATTCGCTTTGACACTTTTAGGCACAAAAAAACAATTCGGGAACAATTATATTAGTGCGGTAGATTTGCGTAAAAATGCAAGTTTTGATTTATGGAATACAGGTTACAAGTTTTCAGGTGAAACCGCTTACAGACGTGAAAAAGGCTATCAACTCAAAGACAACAAAGATAATTTATTAGTTAGAACAATGCGTTTAGGCTCAAAGGTGGTGGTTTGTATTCTCAATCCTTACAACGTAGCTACAAAGTTTGATTTAACCGTTTCATGTTCAGGTGGTGGGTATATCTTTGAAAAGGCATTTGTTGAAGCAGATTGGAAAACCTGCTATCCGAACGAAGCCCGTAAAGATTATATTTTTGATATTTTTGAAATGCAACCGCTTTAAAAAAGTAGTAAAATAAAAATTCAATGGTTAAACCTGGTTTAAAAACAGTAGCAAATTTAAACCAGGAAAAGCTCTAATTTTAGGTCGAGCCAAAAAAAACAGTAGCAAAACACACAAGAACCCCTTGTGTGTTTTTTTTTAAATCTTACACCTGATAAACGGACGTAGTAAACCCAAAACGTGCGTAAGCAATTTCAATATAGGTGTTCAAATTCCTTATCAATTCGCTTATCCAGTATCGTAGTATATGTTTTTTGTGTAGTTATTACGCTTGCGTGTCCTAATACCTGAGATACGACCTCAATCGAAACCCCTTCATTTAGCAGATAAACCCCTGCCGTTTTCCTGCCTATATGAGTAGTCAGTTTAAAAGGGAGGTTCAAAATAGAGCCTATTACGTCCAACATTGTGAGGTAATAAGGATAATTTTTAGTAGGTAGTATGTAATTATATTTCTTCAAAATCTTTTCCACACGGGGCAAAACGGGAATAGTACAAGTTACTCCCGTCTTTTGCCTATCTAAGATTATCTTACTTTTCCCCGTTTTCAAGTCCTTAAAAATGTGCTTTTTAGGGTCAAACTTCATTAAATCAATGTAAGAAAAACCCGTAAAACATTGTACCAAAAAAACGTCTATCACAGTACGTAGGTAAGGATTTACTTTCACAAATGTTAGAAAGTTGATTTGTTCGGGTGTAAGGTATAATAACTCTTTCTTTTCGCACCTGTACAAATCAATCTCAAATAAAGGGTTTTCTTTACAAAGATTTTTCTTGATAGCATATTCAAAAACCTTGTCAAGTTCATAATATAGATTTTTGTAGTAAGTGCTGGAAGGCTTAGAACTTTGTTTGAGTTCAGAAAAGAAATCATTGAGCAAGTCAGAGCAAACGGATTCTATCTGAATATCTAATTTATTATTCTCTTCTAAGAACTTGTAAACACGATTTTTCATTATAGAAGCCTGTTTTTTGGTTGATTCTGCAACCGATGCACGTTTAATTTTAGAGTTGTAAAACATCTCATAAACCTCCAAGAATGGCAAAGATTTTGAACTTTTCATTTTTTTGTAGTAAAACATTGACGTAAAAATTTAAGGGTGAAAAAATATATTTCACCTAAAACGAACGTCAATAAGGGCGGGATTTTTAAAGGAAGTGATAAGGATGAATTTTTGTAAAAAATTTAAAAACTACAACGGAATCCACAAAAACTACTCAATTTTCTAAAGGTATGTGATTCAATTTCCTGATTATTTTACGAAAAGCGTGTTTATCTATTGTGTGGATAGTAATTTTGCAAACGATTCAGCCAATGGCTTCTAACATTACTATATGAAAAAAATATTGTTTATAGACCGTGACGGTACTATTATTATTGAACCTCCCATTGATTTTCAAGTAGATTCTCTCGAAAAATTATCTTTCTTACCCAAAGCCATTTCCAATCTTCGGAAGATTTCAGAAGAGTCTGATTTTGAATTGGTTATGGTTACTAATCAAGATGGTTTAGGTACGGATTCATTTCCAGAAGATACCTTTTGGCTTCCCCAAAATAAGATGATGGAAATTTTAGAAGGTGAAAATATCCATTTTGCAGCAGTTCATATTGACCGCACTTTTGAACATGAAAACGCACCTACCCGCAAACCAAGAACGGGAATGCTCACAGAATATTTTGATGAAACGAAATATGATTTGAAAAATTCTTTTGTGTTGGGAGATAGATTGACCGATGTCCAGTTAGCGATTAATTTAGGGGCAAAAGCCATTTATTTGGGAGACAAAACTTTTGAAAACGCCGAGCAAGCCAACGCAACAGCTTTAATCTCAAAGGATTGGGATGAAATTTATCAATTTTTGAAACTTCCCGAAAGAAAAGCCTCGGTTGAGAGAATTACGAAAGAAACGAAAATCTGGATTGACCTGAATTTAGATGGAAAAGGAAAAGCTACGATTGATACGGGTTTGGGTTTCTTTGACCATATGCTTGACCAATTAGCGAAACATTCGGGAGCAGATTTGAATGTGAAAGTGGAAGGTGATTTACACATTGACGAACACCATACCATTGAAGACACCGCTTTGGCTCTTGGTGAAGCCTATTTAAAGGCTTTGGGAGACAAGAAAGGTATTGCACGGTATGGTTTTTATCTTTTACCGATGGATGAAGCGTTAGTACACGCTGCGATTGATTTTTCGGGTAGAAATTGGATGGTTTGGGATGCTAAATTTAGCAGAGAAAAAATTGGGGAAATGCCAACGGAGATGTTTTTTCATTTCTTTAAATCATTCACGGACACAGCAAAATGTAATTTGAACATAAAAGCCGATGCTGATAACGAACATCACAAAATTGAGGCTATTTTCAAAGCATTTGCCAAAGCCATCAAAATGGCGACTAAGCGGGAAATCAAAGATTTAGATGTTTTACCATCTACCAAAGGCGTTTTATGATTTTTCTGTGAGACGATTGTATTGTTAATCAAATTTTAATTTAATTCCATCAATTATTAAACGCTCTGTTTATATCTTTGTGGAGATTTTAGAAACTTAATTAAAACCATTATATTATGTCAGGTACGGTTCAAACTTGGATATTTTTTATCGCTCTTTTTATCGCTTCGGGTTTTGTAGGCGTTTGGTTACAAAATATCTATAACGAAAGAGGTAAATAATTTTACAGTTATCAGTAAGCAGTAAACAGTTATCAATCAATTCAAAAGTAATCATTGTATTTTTTCACAAGAAAAAACGCTTACTGCTTACTGCTTACTGCTTACTGCTTACTGCTTACTGCTTACTGCTTACTGCTTACTGCTTACTGCTTAAAGTATATACTGACTTAAATCTCTATTCTTCACCATTCCTCCAAGTCTCTCATTTACCAACTCCTTATTAATCAAAACTTTAGAGTTCGAGGTAATTACATCTGGAATATCGAACATAATATCATTCAACAAATGAGACATGACGGTTTGCAAACGTCTCGCTCCAATATTTTCAACCTCGGCATTTACGGCAAAAGCAATGCGTGCAATTTCAGCTAAGGCTTCGTCGGTAAAAGAAAGTTCTACGTTTTCAGATGCCAATAAAGCCTCGTACTGCTTCGTTAAAGCACTTTTGGGTTCACGTAAAATTCGGTAGAAATCTTCCTCTTTCAAACTTTGTAGTTCTACTCTGATAGGGAAACGACCTTGTAACTCAGGAATCAAGTCGCTTGGTTTTGAAACATGAAATGCTCCCGCTGCAATAAATAAAACGTGGTCGGTATTAATAACCCCGTATTTTGTATTTACACTTGACCCTTCAACAATGGGTAGTAAATCACGTTGTACGCCTTCACGACTTACGTCTGCACCGCCACCATTACTTCTCGAACTGGCAATTTTATCAATTTCGTCAATAAAAATAATACCTAAATTTTCTGCTTTTCTGATTGCCTCTTCTTTTACTTCATCCATGTCAATCAATTTGGCAGATTCTTCTTCCAATAGTATTTTACGAGCATCAGCAATAGTCATTTTACGTTTTTTCTCACGCTTGGGCAACATCCCACCAATCATTTCTTGGATATTCATCATTGACATTTCATCAATGGGTCCGCCCATTACACCGATGTTTGGAGCATTGGAAGAACGAACTTCAACATCAATTTTACGATTTTCCAATTCACCACGACGTAATTTTTCTCTGAATAACTCACGAGTTCTTTGGTTTAATTCATCGTCGCTTTCGGGTATTTGGGTAGCATCACTTTCAGTTTTTTCTCCTTTCTTTTTCTTGCCTGTTTTGCCCATTGCAGGAACGAGAGCCTCCACGATGATTTCTTCAACGATTTCAAGGGCTTTTTCCTTAACTGCTTCCTTCTTAGTAGATTGTACCAAATGAACCGAAGATTCAACTAAATCCCTAACCATTGATTCTACATCACGCCCAACGTAACCAACTTCAGTAAATTTTGAAGCCTCCACTTTAGTAAATGGGGCATCAGCCAATTTAGCTAATCTACGAGCAATTTCGGTTTTTCCAACCCCCGTAGAGCCTATCATCAAAATATTGTTGGGGGTGATTTCTCGTTGCATTTCGTCTGGAGCATTCATTCTTCTCCAACGGTTGCGGAGGGCAATCGCTACATTTTTTTTAGCATCGTTCTGACCGATAATGTATTTGTCGAGTTCGGCGACAATTTGTTTTGGGGTTAAGGAATCTAAATTGATGGTCATATTTAATGACAGCCTTTATTGGTTGCTGTTTAGGTTTTAATCAGTTTTCAACAAAATTACTGGATAAATTTTCGTAAATCACAAACCAATCCAAAACTATTCAAATTTCCTGCGGTATTATACCCTGCGTGTGAATAAGAAATGTCAATAAATTTAGTTTTGAAGAGAAAACCTATGGAAAATCCCGAAAAACCACCAATATTTTGTTGGGAAAGTTCTCGGCTTCTAAGGTGGTTATAGCCCATCAGTATATTGAAATTTTTACTGAGTAATAATTCTGCTCCCAGTACAAAATGTCGGGCTATATTGTCAATAGGATTAACCTTTGTTTCAATGATATTGCCACTAAGGTCTTTTTTAATGATGCTTTTATCTAAGTAAGTGATGTCGTATTTGTATAGATGATGCCCTGTGAAAGAAAATCTGACAGGCATATATTTGGGCTTGAAAGTGATACCCATTTGTACGTCTAAGGGTAAGTCTGGGCTGTCAAAAGGAGTAAAGTTTTTTAGGCGAATTCCAAAGTTTTTTACTACTAAACCATAGCTAATATCGTGATTGGGGTGTTTGAAAACCCCTCCAAAATCAGTTAAAAGTGCGGAAGAAGCATAGTTCTCAATTACCGAACCGACCAATTTAAGATTCATGCCAAAGGTGATATTACCTTGCTTTCGGGCATGAGATAGCGTAATAGCAAAGTCATTAGCCGTAAACTGTCCTAAAATATTACCAGCAGGGTCGGTTTGTTGAAAATTACCGTAGCCAACATACTGAACTCCCAACCCAAAGGTTTGTTTATGAAACTGCTTTACGAAAGTTGTGGAGGTATATTTTATTCCTGAAAAATAAGGTAAATAGTTGATAGCCAAAAGAATATTCTCAGAGGAATCTAACAAAGCGGGATTTTGTAAGAAGCCATTGGGGTCTTTGTTAGTTTTGGAAATATTAATACCACCCAGAGCGGCAGTAACAGGGTTGGAGGGGATATTTAGAAATGTAAAACTGCTATTACCGCCAATTTGAGCTTTCGTCTCAAAGACCATTAGCAATAATAAGTAGAAAAAATAAGTATATTTAAGATAATTTGGGTTCATTTTTTGTGCTAATATACAAATGAAACGATAAAAATTATCTTAAATTCTATTTTCTTAAACTACCTTTGACTATCTTCAAAACAAAAACTTCATCGTATGAATAAACAATTATTGAAAAACTTTTTTTTGTTATTGAGTATAACAGTTGGGATAAATGCTTGCAAAACGGTTCAAACAACTCCCAACTCAAATACAGGTCAGAAAGCAACTGAAAATTTAGGGTTTTATCAGTTCTCCAACGAAGACCCCAACGCTTCTCCTTTTGTTGCTAAAAAAGCGTCAGTTTACGGAAAAAATGGGATGGTTGCTGCCACTCATCCAGTGGCAGCACAAGTGGGAGTAGATATACTGAAGATGGGAGGGAATGCCATTGATGCAGCTATTGCTACGCAGTTTGCGTTGGCAGTGGTACACCCCGCAGCGGGTAATATTGGTGGTGGTGGTTTCTTGGTGTATCGAGATAAAAAAGGCAAATCATACACACTTGATTATCGTGAAAAAGCTCCTGAAAAAGCCAGTAGAGATATGTATCTGGATGAAAAAGGGAATGTAAAAGCAGGTCAGCCGAGTTGGTACGGGCATACAGCGAGTGGTACACCGGGGGCAGTCGATGGTTTGGAACAAGCCCACAAACGTTTTCCTCCAACCAGCCATCGATTTAGCAGAAAACGGTGTAAAACTAACCATGCGTGAAGCACGTGGACTTAATCGTACCAAAGCCGAATTTATCAAATACAATCCTAACAAATCTTATTTCATCAAAACTGATTCTACCGAATGGAAAGAAGGAGAATTATTGATTCAAAAAGATTTAGCCAAAGTATTACGCCGTATTCAAGAACAAGGTAGAAAAGGATTTTATGAGGGTGAAACCGCCCGATTATTATTAGAAGAAATGAAACGTGGAGGTGGAATAATCACCCAAACCGACTTAGATAATTATAAAGCATCTTGGCGTGAA
>JALONS010000397.1 GCA_025454855.1 Arcicella sp. | reverse complement strand
GTATAAAACAAAAAACAGTAGTAACAAAAATGCTACTACTGTCTAAAAATTGTAATTTTAAATCTTAAAAATCTTGTATCGTTTTTTTAGGACGGGACATTTTATTTTCAAACTACCAATAACCAATACACCTGTAACTATTTCGCTACTTCCGATATTGCTCAATAATTCTAAAAATAGCTTTCTGAGTTTCTAAGTTTTTAAAGTATTCAAACATAATTTCGTGTCCTTCATAATTCAGTATCAAGCCCGTTTCTAAATAGTTAAATGCTTCTTTATAACGCCCTGATTTTATAAAATAGATAGCCGCACGATAGTATAACTCTGCTTCTTCTGGCATCTGGTCAATTGCCGACAACATCAATTCCGATGCCATTTCATAATCTCCTTGTTCATGGTGAATCACCGACCACTTAATCCATGCTTCGGGATTCATCGGCTCTAATTCTGCCGACTTTTGGTAGGCTTCCATCGCCGAAATGATATTACCCATATTGGTTTCAGCATCTGCCATCGCTAACCAGTAGTAAGCATTTTTATCATCTATGCTGATGGCTTTTTTCAAAAAGTGGATGGCTTCAAACCATCTTTCCATTTCGCACAAACATATCCCTACCCCAAAATATCCATCGTCCCATTCGGGGTCGAGTTTTATCGCATCTTTATAATAGTGAATTGCTTCAGCAAAACGCTCTTGGCGTTCGATGCTCGCTCCAAAACAACAATATACTTCGGGGGTAACCTCCTCATGTTCAAGGCAATGACGATAAGCATCTTCTGCTTTTGCCCAATTACCCAAATTCATGTACGAGTTTCCTAAATTGAAATATCCCGAAGAGAATTTATCATTAATCGCTACCGAAAACTCATACGCATCAGCCGCTTCTTCAAATTTCCCTAATTTAGAATAAGCAATCCCAATATTATACCACGCATTTTCAGAATAAGGGTCGGTATCGATAAATTGCTGATAATACGGTAAGGATTCCTCTAATTTACCTATTTCATCTAAACTATTGGCTAATTCGTAAAGGGCGTTTTCATTCTTAATATTGGTTTCGATGGCTTGTTTGAAAGCAGCAACGGCGTTATGATGTTTTCCCCAACTCTGATACGCCAAACCAATATGAAAATATACTTCGTCTCGGTCTTCGGCAATTTCTAAAATTTCAGTCAGTAGTTCGATAGCAGTTTGATAATCTCCTTTCAGATTGTAAACCGTACTACGCAAATAAATAATATCAGTATCAGAAGGATTAAACAACTCAGCTTTATCGATTACTTCAAGGGCTTCGTCGTGCTTGCCTAAATTTGCCAGTAACTCAGCTTTACAAAGCATTAATTCCAATGAATAAGGATACTGTTCCAGAGCCATATCACAGGCTTGCATGGCGTCCTCAATTTTTCCCTCCTCCATATAATGCTCCACGATTTGTTCGTAGGTATCAAGGTCGAAAAAAGAGGTTTCCATACGCTTTAGCATGGATTCAAAACGCCTCACGGAATGCAACGTTTCTTCTCGGCGGTCTTCAAAATCTTGTTCCATCATTGATTTTTAGGGTCTGGTGTTATCAGTGAAGCGTTAAAGGCTTATAAAAATCACCCAGAACGATTTACTGTTATTGCTAATTTAATAATAAACTTTCGTTCTACCAAACTCCTTGATTATTACTTTGATTAGCAAAAATTGTGCTAAGTTACCCACGATGGGGGCTCTATTCATTAAGAAAAACCCCTATGAATATTTTTCTTCTAATTTTTTACAAATTCTTTCCAAACTTTCATCCAACTTTTTAAATGAAAATGACAATGTTTGAGTGATTTTTTGATTTTGATAATAAAAATGATGACTCGAAGACAAAGCAGTTTCTTTCGTAATTAAAGGAGCTTTTCTGGTAATAAAACTTCTTATCGCTTCCAAACGCCAAATAATACCCGTTAATGATTTATTTAATAAATATTGGGGTGGTTTTCGGTTGAACTGATGAGCTACTTTTGCTAAAAAATCTTTGTAGGTCATTTGTCCTGCACTCAAGATGAATCTTTCTCCCGAAACCTCCGACTTCATTAATTGAAAAATGGCTTCTGCTACATCAAGTACATCTACATAATTGAGATTGCCCTGTGGATAAAATAGATGCTCATCGTAAGCATATTTCAGTAGTTGAGTACTGCTTTTTGTCCAGTCGGCTTCTCCCAAAATGATGGAAGGATTCACAATTACCGTATTTAAACCCTCCGAATGTCCACGCCAAACTTCCATTTCGGCTAAGTATTTGGTTTTAGCATAGTTAGAGTTAAGTGGATTCTCATCCCACGTAGCATTTTCATTGATTTCAATGATTGGGTGTTTTTTTTCATCATTTGGTAATTTACGACCCAACGAAGCCACTGAACTCACAAAGCAAAGTTTCTCAATTTTTTTATCCAAACAAAGATTTACCACGTTGGTAGTACCTTCTACATTGGTTTTAAACATTCGCTGGCGGTCGCTCGGAGCAAAAGAAACAATCGCCGCCGTGTGAACGACTAAATTAATCCCTTGCATGGCTTTTTCAAGCGACAAAATATCTAACACATCACCTTCATGCCAAGTTATCTGATTTTCAATGCCTTGCAATAATGACAAGTCACTGTTTTGTCTTTTTAGACCCGCAACCTGATAACCCGCTCCCAAGAAACGCCTTGCCGTGAAACTTCCGACTAACCCTGTTATACCTGTTATTAATATCAATTTCGTGATTCGTTTTTACGCTAAACTTCTTTGTGTTTTCATGCCTTTGTGGCAATCAATCAATTACAACTATCTTTGTGAATACAAAAGTAAATCCAAAACATTACAATCAATTATAAACTCGTGATAAAGAAAGCAATTATTGACTTAGGGACAAATACATTTCAACTATTAATTGTGGCACAAGAAGGCAAAAACTTTCAAACCATTCACGAAGAGAGCTACGCCGCCAAAATTGGAAAAGGGGGTATTTCATCAGGGATTATTACGGAAGAAGGAATACAACGAGCTATCACGGGCTTGCAACATTTTCAGGAACTATTTGATAAAGAGTCCATTAGACCCGAAAACGTATTAGCAACCGCCACCAGTGCGGTAAGAAATGCCACAAACGGTGATGAATTTTGTGAAAGAGTTTTATCCGAAACAGGTATTAAAATCAACGTGATTTCGGGAGATGAAGAAGCTACGCTGATTTATGAAGGCGTAAAATTGGGCATGGAAATCGGTAAAGATGCCACCATGATTATCGATATTGGGGGTGGCTCGGTTGAGTTCATTATTGCCACCGAAAATAAGATTTTATGGAAACAGAGCTTTGAAATTGGCGGGCAAAGGCTCATGGATAAATTCATGACGACCGACCCAATTTCTCCCCGCTCGGTACAGGCACTACACAATTATTTAGAAGAACAGCT
>JALONS010000396.1 GCA_025454855.1 Arcicella sp. | reverse complement strand
GAATTCGACGATGAAGATGTGCGTACTTTTGGGTTGAGTTTTGCTATTCAAACTCGTCCTAAGTCAGAGGTTTTTGGTTCGGTGGTTATCAAAAAACGAAATATTTTTGGTGGTCTTTCTCATGTATTTGACATTTATCACACCGCTGATTTTAACCCCAACACCCGAACGTTGATTTTATTTGAAAAAGGCGTTAATAAAACCCACGTGCCTGAAATCCTTCAGCGATTATCAAAACGTTTTTATGCTCAAACCACCAAAGAAAATGTAACAATTGTCAAGGAAAAGTTATCGAAAGTAGCTGATTTACAGTTAATTAAAGTTTATCAGTGTAAAGTTTGTTTCACTGTTTATGATGAGAGATTTGGCGATAGCGTCAATCAAATTCAGGCGGGAATCAAATTTTCTGATTTACCATTAGATTACTGTTGTCCTGTATGTGAGGCAGAAAAAAGCGAATTTGTAGAAGTAAATGCTGAGGAGCTTTTAGTATAAATTTATGATGGAAGCATTCAAAAAGGTCGGTATTTTCACAATACCGACCTTTTTGAATTATGTATTAAATCTACCTTCAAAATAAGGTCTAAGAAAGCGTCTGTCAATAAAAAATAAGACCACTAAAGCATTGATTATCAGGAAGAAACGATTGAATAACCTGTTTTGCAAGATGCTCAGTGGCTTGGATAAATCAAATGGAATATTGGTGTTTTTCAAAGTAGGCAATACTAAAAACAGTAATAACAATAGCATTATTGTTGCACCTATCAGAAAATAAATGGGCAGTTTACTGGACTGACGCTCTATCACAACTTCTTGCGATGACTCCCATTTATCCATTAATTTATCGGTAAAATTGAATGCTGTTTTTTCCATGCTCGTATCCATCAATAGGGCGTGTGTATGAGCATACTTTTTGAAAAGTATCTGATAATCAGCACTTTCTGCAAGTAAAATTTTATGCTGACGGATTGTTTCTTCGGAAGCGGTGCCGTCTAATATGTCAAAAATATCTTCGTCTTTCATGATTTCGTTTGATTAGCTACTGAGACACGAAGGCACAAAGTTGTAATTATTTATAGCTTTGTGTCTTCGTGACTTAGTGGCAAAAACTAAATTAACGTTTTAACTTCCTTCCCCAACATTTTATTCATCGTTTCCCCCAATCTTTTTCTGGCTCGGCAGAGTTTTACTTTTACCGTTTCGGCTGAAATGCCCACTATTTGAGCAATTTCTTCCAAAGATTGTTCTTTCAAATAAAATAGGGTTATTACCATAACGTCATCGGGTGATAAATGGTTGAGTGCCTGCTGGATATATTGCTTTTGTTCGCTGATTTTCAACTCATTGGCAGTGTCCGTTGGCATAGCCTGAGCCGACTGCGACAGTTCAATATCTTCGGTTTGAATACGATTTTTACGCTTAAACATTAACGCCGCATTGAAGACAATTCTGTAAAACCAAGTTGTGAATTTAGCATCTTGATTAAACGACGGAAGTGCCTGAAATGCCTGAATGAAAGCATCTTGGGCTATTTCTTCGGCATCTTCTCTTGTACCTGCAATCTTGTAAGCAACGGTAAACGCATAGTCTTTATGGCGATTAGCGAGGTCTCTGTACCCCGACTTATCGCCTGCCAAAATCCGTTCAATAATAGAATTATCTGTTTCGTTGGTTTTCACATTTGATTAGATGCGGGTTAAGTGAAAAAGGTTACAACTCTATCAATGAGTAGATAATTAAATTATGAGTGGTCGAATATTTTCAAGTAATTTGAGTAATTTACAATATTTCAACGAAGATTATAAGTGGCTAATAATCAATATTTTACAAAGGTAATCGCTGATAATTAATCTCTAATAACTACTTTCCTGTAACCTTTTCGAAACAAATTACATCATATCGACATAAGTTAAATCATTCACAATAAAAATTTAAAATAATGTTACACAACGACAATATGGTGCCAATCGTAGGAATGTTAATTCCAATTATTGGAACAATCGGAGTTTTTACGATGATTGTTTTTTTACGTAAATACGAAAATGATGAAAAAATGGCAATGATTGCCAAAGGGATTACTCCCCCTCAGAAATCCTCATTTAGTGTTAATCCGAGTCACTCACTTCGTTGGGGTTTTGTATTAATAGGTTTTGGCGTAGGTTTATTGATGGGTTCATTATTGGAAAACATTATAAATATCGATAGTGATGTAGCTCATTTCTCCATGATTTTTATTTTTGGTGGCTTGGGGCTTTTAACATCCTACTTTTATCAAATGAAATTAGATAAAAATAATGGTGTTAATAGAGAATCATAATTGAAGATTAGCGTATGATTGTAGGGTCTCGTTAGAGTTGGGTAAAATTTTTTTACCCAACTCTAATCCCAGTTACTCATGTACTAAATGTTCAATTCGGCGGTCGGGCAGTAGCCACATAATAGCAACTATCAAATAGATAATGCTGGAAATTACGGGCGTTACAAAAGCCAAACCAATGCCCGCCGAGTAAGCAACAACCGAAATGATACCTTTGAAGTCTTTGCCCACCGCTTTGGCTAATGCAGAATCGCTGCCATGCGTTTTTACCAAAGTAATTGATAAAATATAGTAGGCAATCCCAGCCATGAGTAATACAAATCCCATCGTAGCAACGGGCAGTGGCTCAAAATAATTACCGAGCCACGCCGTAGCAAAAGGCAGTAAAGACAGCCAAAAAAGCAGATGTCCGTTGGCTAATAAGACTTTTCCGTTAATATGCTTTACGAAATGAAATAAATGGTGGTGATTATTCCAGTAAATCCAAACCATGATGAAACTAAAAATATACGTATTCATCATGGGGAAAATAGAGGAAAGTGCTGTCCAACTTGACCCGTTGGGCGTTTTGAGTTCCAACACCATAATGGTAACAATGATAGCGATTACCCCATCACTAAAGGCTTCTAAGCGATTTTTGGTCATATCAAAGGAATGTTTGGTAACAGGTTAAAATATTCACTAAAATAAGCATTCATTCTATTAGAAAATACTTTACATGACTTATCGGAATATATTTATTAATGCAAAATCGCAGACGGGCAATTCCATTGTGGATATAAAACCGCCGTCTGGGTTACGTGCTAAGACCCAGACGGCAGTTTTATACTCCGTCTGCGGTTAATTTTGGTCAGATTTTTCATTTGCATTGATAAGTACATACTCCGAAACTTATTTTAAATAGTACAGTGTAAGTCTCTGATTGACAGAAGTTTATATTTTACTAAAACACCTTTTTTTCTCCTGGATATCCCCTTAACTTTTCATTAACAAGCATTAACATTTCGTTAAGATACCCCTGAAGCCTTCTTGCGTTATAAGTTCAGAATTTCAATTTTGAACCAAATATAAACGCATAATTTATGAAAAAGTTAATGGCTGCCATCGCCCTTTCAGTAA
>JALONS010000395.1 GCA_025454855.1 Arcicella sp. | reverse complement strand
ATTAGATAACTTTCCAATTAATTGGCTCAAAAATTGAGTTATTACAGTTTATGAGCCAATTTGAGATTTATAAACAAAAGCCTCCATTGATATTTACTCGTTTAGTAGGGGTAAATTATGGGACTTTCGGTATTCTATTGAATAAAATAGAATCTGAATTTACCAAGTATATGAGTGAAAAGCCTAAGCGTAAATGTGGCCTTAAAAGCACATTATCCTTGGCTGACCAGCTACTTTTGAGTCTAATCTATATGCGTAATTACGAAACACTTCTTAAAGTGGGTAGTGATTTTGGGATTAGCGAATCCTATGCTCAAAAACGGTACAGTTTCATTAAAATGCTATTGTTGAGGTGCTTAGATTTACCCGATGAACAATCCCTCAAAGATGCCATATCAGGCAATCAAGTGGCGGTGGATGTTACCGAACAAGCCATTGAACGCCCTGTGGAAAATCAAGGGGAATATTACAGTGGAAAAAAAAGTTACACACTATAAAAGTTCTACTAATTGTCTGTTTGCTGACAGGTTTGATAAAAGCCATACGATTTGATAAGGGCAAAATGCACGATTTTGATATGTACAAAAAAAGTAATTTTGACTTATCAAATGAATTAGAAGTAAATGTAGACTCGGGTTTCCAAGGTATTCAACACTTACATACCAAAGTCAATTTACCACAAAAAGCATCTAAATTAAAACCCTTAACCAACACTCAAAAAAAGCAAAATACTAAAAAAGCATCTAAAAGAGTACCGGTTGAACATACGAATCGTACTTGTAAAATATTCAAAATATGTAGCTATCGCTACAGAGGTAAACATAAAAATTATCAACAAACTTGGATGATTATTGCCGCTATTGTAAATCTAAAAGTAGCTACCAAACATTTTAAATTTTGCTCTCCGTAATTGGAAAGTTATCTATTAAGTAATTTTAAGTCATTATGAGTAACAATACATCAAGTATCGTAAGTAAAGTTTGGGCGTTTTGCAATCCGTTGAGAGATGTGGGCGTAGGTTATGGAGATTATTTAGAGCAACTTACTTATTTGTTGTTTTTGAAAATGGCTGACGAATACAGCAAGCCGCCCCACAACCGTAAATTAAATATTCCCGCAGAATATGATTGGGAAAGTTTGACCGCCAGAAAAGGAGCGGAATTAGAATTGCACTATTCTACCTTATTGCGTGAGCTAAGTACACAAAAAGGGATTTTAGGACAAATATTTACCAAAAGTCAGAATAAGATTCAAGACCCAGCTATGCTTGCCAAAATCATTGATATGATTGATAAAGAGCAATGGTTAGTCATGGGAGCAGACGTAAAGGGTGATATTTATGAGAAATTATTAGAGCAAAATGCCCAAGATGTAAAAAGTGGAGCTGGTCAATATTTTACACCACGCCCACTGATTAAAGCAATGGTAGAGTGCGTGCGTCCACAACCCATGAAAACCATTGCTGACCCCGCTTGTGGTACGGGAGGTTTCTTTTTGGCGGCTTATGACTATTTAGTAGCCAACAATAAATTAGATAAAGACCAAAATAAGTTTTTGAAATATTCTACCTTTTTTGGCAATGAAATCGTTGCCTCAACTCGTAGAATGGCACTTATGAACTTGTTCCTTCATAACATTGGCGATATAGAAAGTGATAATTTTATATCACCTGCGGATGCTCTAATAGCCGCTTCTCCAGCAACTTATGATTATATTTTGGCAAATCCACCCTTCGGGAAAAAGAGTAGTCAAACTTTTACAAATAATGAAGGTGAACAAGAAAAGGAAGATTTGACCTATAATCGTCAAGACTTTTGGGTAACAACCAGCAACAAACAGCTCAACTTTTTACAGCATATCCGCACAATGCTAAAAACCACAGGTATTGCCGCCGTTGTATTACCTGATAATGTGTTGTTTGAAGGCGGAGCTGGCGAAACATTGCGTAAGAAACTGTTAGAGACAACTGATTTACATACCATTTTACGTTTACCAACAGGTATATTTTATGCTCATGGTGTAAAAGCGAACGTAGTGTTTTTTGATAATAAACCAGCCAGCAAAGAGCCATGCACCAAGGAAGTTTGGATTTATGATTATCGAACTAACATTCATCATACCCTCAAAAAAAACCCTTTGAACATTGAGGTTTTGCAGAACTTTATTACTTGTTATAATCCTGTAAATCGTTTTAAACGCAAAGAGACCTATCATCCAGAAACCAATCCTGAAGGTAGATGGCGGAAGTTTTCGTATGAAGAAGTCATTGCCAGAGATAAAACCAGTTTGGATATTACATGGCTAAAAGACGAGTCATTAGCAGACCTTGATAACCTACCTGACCCAGAAATATTAGCAGAAGATATTATTGAAAACTTAGAAGCTGGATTAGAAAGTTTTAGAGGAATTATTGCATCATTGAATATGAAAGTGTAAATAAAAATGACCAATAAAGACAACCAATCATTCAACGCCATCGCTGAACTAATTGAATCCCAAAATCTACTTGCCAAACAAGCACTCAGTGTTTTTCGTTATGAAGTTTCAGAAATCATCCACACCCAAAACAATCAAAATATTGAGCATTTATTAGACAAAATGTAAGGCTTTTGTTTTGATGATGAAGTGTTAGTGGAATACAAAAGACTTCTGAGATACTACTTCCCCATACACCCCGAAAGCGTTTCATTTTATGTGCATTATTATAAAGAAATGTATGAGGATGAGGGTTCAGCGTAATTTTGTCGAAGATGAAAATCCAAAAAGTGCAGTTTGATGCACTTTTTTGTTTATACAAGATTTTTACCCTCTGTTTACCCTCAAAACGCAACATAATGTACAAATGAATAACCTGTGAGAATATCAAAAATATTTACTCTTGTTTTTATACCCGAAAAGGTATAAATTTCAGCATTATTACTTAATTATACCTTTTCGGGTATAAAACTGTATGAAGATTTCAGAATTTATTAAGGCAAAAAGAAAGAATTTGGGACTAACTCAGATAATTCTTGCAGAAAAAGCAGGGGTTGGGCTACGATTTGTCCGAGATTTAGAACAAGGAAAACCAACATTAAGGCTTGATAAAGTGAATCAAGTTTTAGATTTGTTTGGGAGTGAAGTGGGGGTAATCAGAAAGGAGGTGAACCATGAGTAGGTCAGGTCAAGTTTTTTATCACGATTCATTAGCAGGTATTATTACCGAAAATGAAAATGGCTATTTTTTTCGGTATGATGAAAACTATCTACAACAATCTGATGCTCAGGGGATTTCATTGACAATGCCACTGCAAAAACAACCCTATGAAAGTACGATTTTATTCCCTTTTTTTGATGGACTGATTCCCGAAGGCTGGCTTTTGGATATTGCTACCGAAAACTGGAAAATCAATGCACGAGACCGTATGGGTTTATTGTTGATGGTCTGTGGTGATTGTA
>JALONS010000110.1 GCA_025454855.1 Arcicella sp. | reverse complement strand
AAAAAATCATCTATTTCTAAACCCGTTCGTGGCGTGTATTTTATCCTATTTTTTTCAACGATGGCTGTTCCTAAAAGTGGTTGTTCAACAATTTGAAGGCTGGAAGAATCTAAAATGGCATTACAAAAACGGTCATTTTGTAACACATTGAGTACCGTAGGCGTGTTGAGTTTTACCGAGAAGAAATCAGGAATAACACCCGCATTGCACGGAACTTTTGAAATATCCGAAGAAATGATAATTTTCAGCGTATCTCGTTTGTCTTTCTGGGCATCCGTATTCAACAACTTATAGATAAGAATATCTGTGCCTTCGGCTTTGGTTGAGTCAGATTTATAGATGAGTAGCCCCAATCTATTGAAGGTCATTTTTCCAAATTGTGGGGTATTCTCCATCTTTAAAGACGTGAATCCTAACGATTTGGAGAGCAACTCTTTGGTGTCGAAGGCTACAAAATTATTAGGTTGGGTATAAATTATCTTTGTATTCACCAAAGGAGTCTCTACCGTAGGTTTAATGACGGTTGGTGGTACTTCTTTGATTTCATCGCAAGACCAAAACAGGAGCAATGATATACTGATTGATAGTAATTTATGTAAAGAATGTTTCATGGTTTTTCGGTCAAAGGTGAAAGGTACAACCATTCACCTTTGACCATTAAACTTACCCTCTTTTTGCTAATAAAAATTTGCCGTTTTTATCAAAATATACGTGATACTTGTCTGCACCTACCGTAATATAAACGTAGTAGGCTTCGGTTACATTATCTTTTAGGGTTACTACACCTTTCGTTAAAGTCCACCCTGTGTAAGTTTTGTTCAAATAGTCTTTGATAGTTTGCGGCAAGTCATTAACCGTAATGGCTTTATCCTCTATTTTCGGAAACTGGATTGTAGGCGTTTCAACGGCTTTTAAAAATTTACCATCCTTATCAAAAGATAAAAGCGTTAATTTTTTATCTTTTGAAAGTACCAACGAATAACCATCAATACTACCGTCTTTCATGAGGGTAATACCTTGTTCATACTTCCAATCTTTGTAATTAATCTTGATGTAATCTCTGATAACCTGTGGCAAATCGCTTTCTTTCAGCAATTTATTCTCAATCTTCTTGTTGGGGTCAAACGTTTTCGTTTTTGTCAGTTTTCCGTCATTATCAAACGTAAATTCATAGAGAATTCCGTCTTTTTTAGCCGTTACAAAATACGTCTTCTTTGAGTTATCAGAATTTGATTTCACTATCGCCCCAATAAACTCATAACCCGTTAATTGACTCTGAATATTGGCGGGTAAATCCGTTAATTTCGTAGCAAAAACTTTATTCTTATCTCCCGACACATTATTTTTAGGCTCTGCAAAAGTGGCAACGACAGCGTATTTATCATCAAAAAGAATGATTATTTTTTGGTCGTTATGCTCAATTAATACCTTGTAGGAAGTCTTTCCCGAGGCATCTTTTCCTTGTACGGCTTTTTCTAATTTATACCCTGTGTAAGTAGTATTCAAATACGTTACAATGGCTTCTGGCAGAGTGATGTCTTTTGAACTATAAACGCTCAGGATTTGCCCCGAAGCAGAAACTGCCGATTCGTGTGATACACCCGAAACGGAAAAATCACAACCATATACTTTTTTATCGTCGATGGAGGAAACTGAAAGATTGGTAGCTGTTGGGTATTCCGTTTTGATAACGGCTGAAATACGGGCTGTTGTAGTATTATCTACGGTAGATTGGGGTTGTTGTACATCCAATTTCTCGGAACAACTACTCATAAAACCAATGAAGGCAATTGAGCATACTAAAAGAAGTTTGTTCATGTCTTTAATAAAAGAGTTTTAAATCAAGATTACATTAAGCGAAGAGCGATTTGCGAAAAATAAAATGCTGATTGACAAATCACTGAAATCTTTTTACTGTAAATTAAAATCGTAGCTACAATTATTAGACAAGAACGTATAAGCAAAGGGTTGCATTGTGTTTAGGTTTTTTTTCGATACCACCATAATCCACCCACTACCAGTACAATCCCCAATAGCAAATATCCCCATGTATAATTGATAAAAATGGCTTCGGAGTCGCCCATTAAAATGGCAGCTGCCCAAAAGGTAGGTAGTTGTTTTTCGCCCGACTGCGTTTGAAGAAACTCTAATTTAGCTTTCTGCAAGGCAATATCTTTTGAGTACCCTTCGGATAAATACCTGTAAAACAGTTCGTTGAGGGTATAAGTGGGTTCGTTCTGTACGCTCCAGAGGGTAGTGAGGGTGGCGGGAATTCCCAAGCTGGCAAAACCCCGTGATAAACTCAGGATGCCCTCACCTTTGGCGTTTTTACCAACGGCTGTTTTACAAGCAGAAAGCACTAAAAGCTGTGTTTTAAAGCGTTGTAATTGATTTAATTCAGATAATTTCAAGACTGAATCTTGAAAATAAATCATGGGTTCGGCATCGGTGCTATCGGCTTGGGCGTGAGTATAGAGATGTACTACTTTGTACTGATAAGCATGATTTAGAAAATTATTTTTGGTAGCCTCCTGATGATTAAACAGTTGTTTCTGAAAAAAATTATCGGCTATATTCATCAATGAAACATCTGAACCTCGAAGTGCCGACTGATTGAGATTTTTATGAAAATTCAAGGGCGACATTCCCATAAAATTATGTTGTAATCCAAAGGTCTTTTCTTGTAAGTTTTTCAGTAAAAACTGTACTGAATAAGTATAGCTAATGGCATAATCATTCAATAAATATTCTGCCTTTTCTGATGATTTACTAAGTGCCTCGAAAGGAATAAAAAAGCCATCTTGAGCAATGATTAATCTTCCTTTAGGAATATCAACATACTTAAATAATTGTTTGTACAGTTGATTACTGACATCTAAAAATCCTTTAAAATTCTTATTAGCCTTCTGATTATCAGCACAATAAGCCAAGAACATTTTGGCATTTTCACGATAATTCCCGAATGGAATGGCTTGTAAATCTACTTTATCAGCAGCAATTTTTAAGGCGTATATCTGATTATCGCCCACAAAATATTCCAGTAAAGTTTGGTCTTTGATAAAGGTTTCTTGCAGTTGTTTCAAATTAACAAAAGTGGTATCGTATTTATATTTATAGTAAGTAGGGTTGGTGGTTTCTAAACGCTTGATAAACTCCTCCTGCTGTTTCTGAACCTCAAATAATTCTTTTTGTAAACGGTCATTATTCTTTTGGGTAGCTAATTGTTGGCTTATCTCTACCATTTTCTGTTGAAATTCTTTTTCTTTGATAATATCACCCTTCGAAAGTTGTTGCTTCGCACTCAGTTCATTGAGGCGGTCATTGAGGAGAACAGCCTTACTTTTCTCGAAAAAATAGAAGGCTTTTTCGTAATTTCTGAGCAAAAAACACGTTTTAATCGCCTGTTCATAAAGGCGATGCGTTTTGTTACGCCAGTACAGTTTTGATTGCGTACCTGTATGTTCGTACCGCATGAGGTCAATAAGTTTGTCCGCTGTTAGGTACGTAGCCAAAGCAATCCGTAAATGCTCATGTTGCTTGGTATATTCGTAATATTCCAACCAAGTATCGGCTTTGTCTTGCAGAGTAGTCAGGTAGGATGATTTAAAATCGGCACTTTTCAAATTGTTGAGCGTTGGGTTATCAAACAATGTTTTCGACTGAAAACCAATAGGAGCAACCGAAAGGGCTTTTTGGTAAAACTGAAAAGCCTTGATAAAGTCTTTTTTCATCCAATAACTGGCGGCAATATCATCTAATATTAGAACTTTACGGTCTGTCCGGGTCATGGTATTGAGTCCATTCGTAAAACTTTCCAGTGCTTTATCGTATTCCTGAGCGTTGAAATGAGCAAAACCGATTCCTACAAACGTCCAAGAATAGTCATAATCATTATGGGTATTCTTAAACATTTCTTGAGCTTTCTCAAAATATTTAATGGCTTGAAGATACTGTTTTTCCGATGAGGCAATATGCCCTAAATGATAGTAAGCAAACGGTAGAACACTCGACAAAGGTTTGCGGCGGAGTATCTCAATTACTTTTTGAAGGTCTTTTTTGGCATTTTCATTCTCACCAGTGATGTTGTAAGCTTTGGCTCTTTCGATGAAACATTTAGCCCCCAAATCTAATTCATTTCGTTGTAAAGCCACGTCAATACCAATATTTGCCTGAATAATGGCTTTCTCAAAGTCTCCCATTTTACTCAGAATATTAGCCTTTTGGGCATATATAAGCGGAATATTCGCCTGTCTGTCTTTAAAATTAATAGATAGTGTAATACTTCGGTCGTAGAGATTCAAAGCACCTTGATAATTCCCTTGTCGGTCGGTATTTTTAGCTAATAAAATATAGTTATCAATCAAATAAATTTTATTGATGTCTTTTCGAGCCGAGGCATTCAGATTAATTGCCTCCATTAGCAGTCTCTGAGCAGTTTGGAGGTCTTGCTTTTGCTGGTAATTTTCAGCGATTACCTGAAGGATTTGTGTGTAAGTAGAATCTCGGAAGTTACATTTTTTGCCTATTTTTTTCAATATTAATAATTCCGATAAATTATCTTTCTTCTGAAGAGCCTGCTGAAAACGTAGCCAATAGGCTTTTGGAGTTGGGCAATTTGCCAACCCTGTCATCCAAAAACCTAAGAATAGACTCACTACAAGGAGAAGTTTTAAGCCAAAAACAGATTTTTGTTGAAATCTCTTCCCTTGCAGTAAATCTGTTGATACAATAGCAAAAAATAGCTTCAACATTATGCTAAATTGAGACAATCATGCGTTGATTGTCTCAATTTAAGTTTTTTAAAGGGATAAAAAAAGCAGTTTATGGATTTGTATATTTTTTGATAGCATTATCCACAGGAATACTGCTAATATATCCACTTTTTGAAAATACACCGGGGTTTCCGAGTATATAATTAGCTACCCCTGCCGTTACGTAAGGAGCAGCATATGAAGTACCTCGTTTGGCAACCCCAGCCTTGATGATATGCTCGCAATTAGCGTTTGCCAGCATACTCAAATCAATTTTTTTAGCTCCAGTTGAGAAATTCTGACAAATTTTATCCGACGCATCTCTGCTCGTTACCGTGATGACATGATTACCAAAGGCGGTATTATCGGTATAACAAGCAGGATAATAGGCATTTTTGTCGATGTCCAACTCATCATTACCCGCCGAACACACCATCACCACGTTACTGTCTTTGGCTTTTTCCATTACCTTCTCAAATACGGGCGTTTTTTCCTCCCGATAGGCACCCCAACTGGCATTGATTACCTTTATTTTGTATTTAGCAGCGTACAGGATAGCACAAAGATTATCGTAGAGATTGCCCACATTGGAATCATCAAAGGTTTTCAGTCCTACGATATTGACATCATCATTGGTTTCATTGACAATAATATTAGCAATGTTAGTACCATGCCCGAGTGGGTCCGAGATGTCAGAGGAATGATTAATAAAATTATAATTTAGCGTAGGGTTCATCCGATTCATGAGGGCTTTGTCTGGTCCAATACCCGAGTCTATGATACCAACCAACAGAGGCTCTTTTCTTCCGTAGCCTACTTGTGGTTCTTTAATACTCTGTTTGAAATGACTGCGAATGACACTTGGATTACCTTCATCAGAATCCCCACCACCAAAACCGTTATTACCACTACCAGCCGAGCCACCGTCGGGATTGAGAATAGTTTTAAGTAAATGTAAATCTCTACCCGATAGCAATACCAAATCATCGTCGCAGTCGCAGGTTTTATCAGTATCTTTTACTACGTTTACCAGCCCTGACACTTTGAAAACATCCACAATTCTACTAAAAATATTTTTACTTCTTATTTTTTCATTTCGGTTAAGCTCCCCACTTTGTGGTTGATTTGTGATGTCTTCAATATCTTTCTTACCGAGCAACACCTGCCATTTCCAGTAACCTTCTAATTTGGCTTCTATCTCCTTCAATATTTCAGCCTGACGACTCTGAGCGGTATCTTTCCCCACAAATAAAACCACCTTACGGTCTTTCATAATATAGCCTTCACCCTCAACAAAAACGTAATCGGGGTTTTTCTGAATGGTAGAATCAAACCTATTTTTAGGCGTAGGAGTAGATACATCCCCGATAAGTTGGGGTTGTTTACCCAAAGAAAAAAAGAAAAATATCGCAAAAATGAACAGAAGAATGAGAATAATAATCAGTGGGCGTTTCATGATTCAATGATTAAAAGGGTTAAAAAAGATAAAACTGTTTTCGGAAGTTTAGTCGTAATTATCAGTAGAAAAGTAAACAAAAGTAATTTTACATAAAACAAATTAATTTTTAGGTTTATGAATCAGTAACTTATTTAACGGTCTATTTTCATTGTCCCAAAAAATGAAATACATCGTATTAATTCATTCCGTACCTTTGCCCCAAATTAATATTAATTTGTTATTAATTAATAACTGTTTCACGTTTGGAAACTTGAAACATATTCAACTTCCGTATTCGGAAAAGACAAAAATTAGCATATTTTACCAATGGAAAAAATTAAAGTAGCAAACCCTGTCGTTGAACTTGATGGCGACGAAATGACTCGAATTATCTGGAAATTTATCAAGGATAAACTTATCACTCCGTACTTGGATGTAGATATTAAATACTACGATTTGGGCATGGAATACCGTGACGAAACCAATGACCAAGTAACGGTTGATGCTGCCGAAGCCATTAAAAAATACGGCGTAGGTATCAAATGTGCTACCATTACTCCCGACGAAGCTCGTGTAAAGGAATTCAATTTGAAACAAATGTGGAAATCCCCGAACGGAACAATCCGTAACATCTTGGATGGTACTGTTTTCCGTGAGCCAATCGTTTGTTCAAACGTTCCAAGATTAGTACCCAACTGGACTGCACCCATCATGATTGGTCGCCACGCTTTCGGAGACCAATATAGAGCAACTGATTTCTTAACAAAAGGAAAAGGTAAATTAACGGTTACATTCACCCCAGAAGATGGTTCTGAACCACAAACTTTTGAAGTGTTTAACTTCAAAAACGACGGTGTGGCTCTAACGATGTACAATACCGACGAATCTATCCGTGGTTTTGCTTACTCATGTTTCAACATGGCTTTGAGCAAAGGCTGGCCTTTGTATTTATCTACTAAAAACACCATCTTGAAAAAATATGATGGTCGTTTCAAAGATATTTTTGAAGAAATCTATCAAGCCGATTTCAAAGCTAAATTTGAAGAAAAAGGAATCGTTTATGAACACCGTTTGATTGATGATATGGTAGCTTCTGCCTTGAAATGGAACGGAAATTTTGTATGGGCTTGTAAAAACTACGACGGTGACGTTCAGTCTGATACGGTAGCTCAAGGTTTTGGTTCATTAGGTTTAATGACTTCTGTATTGATTACACCAGACGGAAAAACAATGGAAGCTGAAGCTGCTCACGGAACAGTAACACGCCACTACCGTGACCACCAAGCTGGAAAACCAACATCTACTAATCCAATTGCCTCTATTTTTGCATGGACTCGTGGTTTAGAATTCCGTGGTAAATTAGACGGTAATGATGCTTTGGTAAACTTCTGCCAAACTTTGGAAAGAGTTTGCGTAGAAACCGTTGAGTCAGGCAAAATGACTAAAGATTTAGCTGTTTGTATTCACGGAAATAAAGTAGCTCACGGAGAACACTATTTATACACAGAAGAGTTTTTAGCAGCAATCGACGAGAATTTAAAAGTAGCATTAGCTTAGCGTAATTCATTTAGTGAATGAGTGATTTGTGATTGAGTGAATTGCTTCGTAATGTAAAATAAAACCCCACGAGATTTTAATATCTTGTGGGGTTTTGTTTTCTGTATAATTTCCGAAAACGTTGCAGGCAAAGTTTTTACTGATAATATCATGCAAAAATATCATTCACACTAATTTCAAAATCTGGCAAAACGGGACTGGCGGAACAAATATCATCGTCATAACAAATTTGAGCGTGTTTCAAAGACGTATAAACCTGCACCGTTTTATTATCAGGATAAATCAACCACAAAACCTTAACGCCTGCTTTAAAATATTCCACTGTTTTTTCTTCTACTTTATTGGCTTTATCATTTCCAGAAATCACTTCAATCACAAATTCGGGAATTTGGTCTTCACCTTGTTTAGTCAGTCCAATTTGCTCTTTTGATAGAAAAGCAATATCTGGTCGTCTCATCTGAATTCCTGTCAATTGCACATCGTATTCAGAAATAAATGTACCTAATTTCCATAGTCCTTTTTCAATAAATCGTTGATTGAGAGCTTCGTAGATGAATACTTGTGTTTTGTTCATGCCAATAAATTTGATAATTTCCCCGTCGTTCCATTCATACTTAAACCCATCTTCGGGTTCCCAAGCCATGAATTCCTCTAAGGTTCTGGGTAGAGTTGATATGTCTTTTGTAGCTACCATTGTTTTTTATTTTTAATCAAAAATAGGGAAATCTCCGTAATAATCAAGGTTTATGTCCAAAATCTTAGTACATTGTTCAAACAAAGCCTACGTATCTTTGTTTAGTTTTTACTAAGCATTATCATCAAAAATACATGAAAGTAATAGTAATCGGTTCGGGATTTTCGGGTTTGGCAGCAGCAACCAGTTTAGCGGATAAAGGACATGAAGTAATTATTTTAGAAAAAAATAGCGTAGCTGGCGGACGAGCAAGAGTTTTCCACGAACAAGGCTTCACCTTTGATATGGGACCCAGTTGGTATTGGATGCCTGATATTTTTGAAAACTACTTTGCCACTTTTGGTAAAAAAGCCGCTGATTACTACGATTTGGTTCGCCTCGACCCATCTTACTCAGTTATCTTAGAAGGAAATGAAACCATCGATTTACCCGCTGGTACTGAAAAATTAGGAGATTTATTTGAGAGTATGGAAGCGGGCAGTAGAGTAAAGTTTCAGGAATTTATGCGACAAGCCGAATACAAATATGATGTAGGTATCAATAAATTTGTTTGGAAACCATCAAGAAGTATCACAGAATTTTTGAGTTTAAAACTACTCTATGACGTAACCCGATTAGACGTTTTTCAGTCTTTCTCATCTCATATCAGAAAGTTTTTTACGGATGATAAAATTCTGAAAATCATGGAGTTTCCGATTTTATTTTTAGGGGCAACCCCCGAAAATACACCTGCCATGTACAGCTTGATGAACTACGCCGAAATGCAAATGGGAACGTGGTACCCAATGAAAGGAATGCACGAAATTGTGAAAGGCATGGTGAGTTTGGCAGAAGAGAAAGGCGTGAAAATACTCTTGAATAAAAATGTACAAAAAATTGATATTCAAGGAGATAAAGCAAAAAAAGTAATTACACAAGATGGTGAATTTACCGCTGATGTAATTGTAGCCAGTGCTGATTATCACCATGTAGAAGAAAAATTATTAGGTGAAAAATATAGAAATTACGATGAAGCCTACTGGGATAAACGGGTGATGGCACCGTCTTCATTATTATTTTATTTGGGTATTAACAAAAGAATCCCTAAATTAAAGCATCATAACTTGTTTTTTGATGAAGATTTCAAGGTTCATGCTCATGAAATTTACACTGAACCTCAATGGCCTTCAAAACCTCTTTTTTATGCTTCTGCTCCGTCCAAAACAGATAATAGCGTAGCACCCGAAGGCTGTGAGAATTTATTTTTATTGATTCCTGTTGCCCCAAATTTAGAAGATACCGAAGAAACCCGTGAAAGATACTACCATATTATCATGGAACGTTTGGAAAAATATTGTGGTGTAAGTATCAGAGATTCAGTCATTTTCAAAAGAAGTTATGCCCACAGTGATTTCAAGAGTGATTATAATGCCTTTAAAGGAAACGCTTACGGACTTGCCAATACGCTCATGCAAACGGCTATTTTGAAGCCTACATTGAAGAGTAAAAAAGTAAAGAATTTGTATTACACGGGTCAATTAACCGTACCAGGACCGGGAGTTCCACCCTCTTTGATTTCGGGGCTTTTGGTAGCAGGGGAAGTTGAAAAAGAGAATAGAGTGTAGATTTTATAGAATGAATAGAGAATAGATTTTAAGTAGATATTAGGATTTGGAAAAACTTTAGTGTTAATTGTTAAAAATCAGGCGATTACCTCAAAATCATTCCGAAAACATCATAACTAATTATAAACGAATGCTGGTTAAAAATACTCTTCGTTTAAATTTAATATCTATTATCTATACTCTGACATCTAAAATCTGTACTCTAACCTCCATTATCTAAAATATAAAAATGGATTTATATACCAAAACAACGCTCGAATGTAGTAAGCTCATCACGGAGCATTACAGCACATCTTTTACGCTGGGTATCAAAACCTTAGACAAGAGTTTTCACTTGCCTATTTACGCTATTTATGGCTTTGTACGCTATGCAGATGAGATTGTGGATACATTTCATGGGTTTGACAAGAAAGCGTTGTTATTGCGTTTCAAAGCCGATACCTACACGGCTATTGAAGAGGGCGTAAGTTTAAATCCTGTTTTGCATTCTTTTCAGTTAGTTGTTAATAAATATAAAATCGACCACGATTTAATTGAGGCATTTTTGCACTCTATGGAAATGGATTTGTATTTTGCCGACTATAACCAAGAAGGTTACGAAGAATACATTTACGGTTCGGCAGAAGTGGTTGGATTGATGTGCCTGCGAGTTTTCTGTGAAGGGAATCCAGCTCAATATGATGCCTTAAAAGACGATGCCAAACGCTTGGGTTCGGCATTTCAGAAAGTGAATTTTTTAAGAGATATTAAATCAGATTTTCAAGAGAGAGGTCGTACCTATTTTCCAGATGTTGATTTCCAGAATTTTACTTTAGCTGATAAAAAAGCCATTGAAGATGATATTCAAGCCGATTTTGATGCGGCACTTCGTGGTATCATGGCATTACCCAAAGGAGCAAAAGGCGGTGTGTATTTAGCTTACACTTATTATTTAAGATTATTCGATAAAATTAAGAACTGTCCTGCTTCCCGTATTCAAAACGAAAGAATTAGAGTACCAGACCTTCAGAAAATGGCTTTATTGGCAAGTACATATTTCAAATTACAGTTGAATGTTTTGTAAAATGGTCTCTTACAACTATTTAACTTTTTATTAACAAGCATTCACTTTTCATTAACACGTGTTTCATTATTAAGGATTTAGCTTTGTTTTCAAACAATTTAATATCCTTTTTATGAAAAAAGCACTACTACTTTTAGGCATCATTAACAGCTTGTATTTGTCAAGCTGTTCAACTCAAAAATCTTCTTTTAAAGCCCCATTAATAAATCAGGAGGCATTTAGTGGTCAAAATCAACCCATGCTTATTGGACCTTGTTCCAAATCAGCCCTTCTGCGAGAGCCTTACAGAGTTTGGTATGAAACTAACTATAACGCATACCAAGTAGATACCACTTTGCTCAAAAATCTAAAAGTTAATCCCCTAACGGATACTTTTCTCATTTTTATGGCAACGTGGTGTGGAGATAGCCAAGTGGAAGTTCCGAAATTTTTTAAAATACTCCGTTACTTGAATATTCCACAGGCGAACTACAAAATAATTATGGTAGATAATAGTGCAGAAAGGTATAAGCAAAGCCCCAATCATGAAGAAATTGGCAATAATATCTTTAAAGTGCCTACATTTATTATTCAAAGAAACGGTCAGGAAATCGGAAGAATTATAGAACACCCTTCTGAGAGTTTTGAAAAGGATTTAATCCACATAATAAATGACGGAAATTATACTCCTCTATATTCTTTGCAGTCGAAAGTATATGATTTTATTGAAAATAGTGAGAATAAAAGACAGATAAACGACCTGAAAAAATTTGCTGAAAACTATAAGTATCAGGCAAAAAATGTAAGTGAGCTAAATGCTTATGGCTATGTTTTACTGGGACAAAAGCGATTTAAAGAAGCCATTATGGTCTTTCAAATTAACACTTTCTTATTTCCAGAAAATGATAACACTTACGATTCATTAGGCGAAGCATATATGATGGCAGGCAAAAAAGAGTTAGCGATTCTCAACTATGAGAAAGCCGTAAAATTGAATCCTAAAGCTGATAGTTCGAGGAAGGTGTTGGAGCGGTTGAAAGGGTAAATATTGAATTAAAACCTATAAAAGTTCAAGATATAGCCTCTTCTTAGAAGTTTATCTAAAACCTTTATAGGTTTTAATCGAATTATGAAATCATCTCAAACCCACAATAAGGCACTAAAACTTTGGGTATTCTGATACCTTCTGCCGTTTGATTATTCTCTAAAATCGTTGCCAAAATACGGGGTAAAGCCAATGCTGAACCGTTTAAAGTATGTAATAATTGAGATTTCCCTTCGGTTTTCATTCTCAATTTCAAACGATTTGCTTGATAAGTCTCAAAGTTAGAAACAGAACTCACTTCCAACCAACGTCCTTGGGCAGCTGAATACGTTTCCATGTCATACGTGAGGGCAGACGTAAAGCTCATATCGCCGCCACACAAACGCAACACACGGTAAGGTAATTCTAATTTTTGGAGTAATCCTTGCACGTGCAGAGACATTTCTTCTAAAGC
>JALONS010000394.1 GCA_025454855.1 Arcicella sp. | reverse complement strand
CAAACGCCCTCCCAAGCGTACACGTCGGAGGGAAATTCTTCGTGAACCATCAGTATTTCTTGTCCCGCCCGAAGGTTAGGTTTATAGGCTAAATTACGGGCTACGATTGCCATTCCATAAGAAGTAGAAGGAATCAGGGCGATGCGTTCGGCATCAGTACAGTTAATGAGTTGGGCAAAAAGTTTTTTAACGGGTTCGGTGGTTTCAAAAAAAGTTTCTTGAGTAATCTGATATGGTTGAGATTTACGAGTAATTCCCTCAAAACCAGCTTGTTCTACTGATTTTAAATTGGGAGACATCGTGGCACAATTGATGTAATGTACAGTTTCGTCGAGATTAAATAGTGATTTTTGACAAGTAAGCATTTTTGGGGATTTTGGATTAACAAAAATATTATTTTGTGAGTGAATGGTCAAAAATATTTGGCATATCACCCAGCATTTTACTCATTTGGTGTATCAATTATTTTTAGGGAACGATTATTTTGTTCAGTTGTAAATCACTCAACCTTAAATTTTGTTGTTCCAATAATATGTAAACATAATAGTTTTGATTCTATTATTATTAACAAAAAAAATATCCTTACATTAGCGAGATGAATCATAAAATAGACAAATGCGAATAATTTTGGTAGATGACCATCATCTTTTTGGTCAATCGCTTTACTCTTTATTGATACAAATGCCTGATATAGAGAATATTGTGGTTTTTAAGCGTGGGCAGGAGGTCTTGGATTTTTTAGAAAACCATGAAGCAGATGTGATATTGTCTGATTTGCAGATGCCCGAAATGAACGGCATTGAGCTAACGAGCATTATTCACGAACGTTTCCCAGAAGTGAGAGTATTAATTTTGACGATTGACGACGAACCTCACAAGATAAAACAAGCCATCTCGGCAGGAGCATCGGGTTATCTTTTAAAAGACACCGACCGTACAGAATTAGAAGAAGCCATCAGACGATTGTATCAAAAGTTACCTTACTATTCCGAAAAAGTCTTAAAAATTATTACTGCCAATAATGCTGGTAATAGTTTGATTAATAATGAATTAGCTCAAATTTCTTCTCGTGAACTGGAGGTTTTAAAACTAATTGCTATGGAGTATTCTACCAATGAAATTGCCGATAAATTATTCGTGAGTGTAAATACCATTGAGAGCCACCGCAAGAGTTTGATGAAAAAATTAGACGTAAAAAATGTGGTAGGACTCATCAAGTTTGCAATGCGGCATAAATTGGTTGATTGATAGGAATACTTATTTGCACGAGTGTTCCTTCACCTGCTTGTGATAAAATATCTAATTTCCCCGATAAATCATCTACTCTTTCCATCACATTTTTTAAGCCATTTTGTTTTTGTTCATCGTTCATACCCACGCCGTTGTCTCGCATAAATAGCTCAATGACTTCTTCATTTTTTCTGAAGGTGAGAGCCGCATCAGTGGCTTCTGAGTGTTTTAGAATGTTGTTGATGAGTTCTAAGCAGATAGAATAAATATGAAAGGACGCTTTACGGTTCATCAACAAATGATTGGCTTCAATTTCTCTCAAACCTTTGTCGTTAAGGGTGAATTCTATTTTGGTAGAAAAATTGAGTCGTTCAAACATTTTTTCGAGAGCAGTTTGTAAACCGTATTTTTCTAATTCTTCGGGTAATAAATTATGAGAAATAAGTCGTACTTCTTTACACGCACTTTCTACCATCGACTGTATCTGAGTAAACACCTTTTGGTCTTGCGTAGGTAATTTTTGACGATTTAGGGTTAATAAACTTACCCTCACCGCCGACAACAACGACCCCACATTATCGTGTAGCTCAGAGGCAACCCGCTTACGTTCAATGGTTTGTCCTTTTAGTAATGCCGCTTGAATTTCGTTGTTTTTACTAATTAATTCTTTGTTTTTATTCCGAAGAAATAAGCTGTATCCAACCGCCAAGATACTTAGCACTGATGCCAATAAAACCAATAGTAAAAGCGTTTTTTGTTTTTCATTTTCAAGCAATAAATTTTTGGCTAATTCATTGATTTTTAACTGTTTAATCTCTTGATTCTTCTGTTGATTGATGGCTGTTATTTTAATATCTTTTTGCAAATTTTCTTTGGCTAATTCCAAGCCTTTTTGCACTAATTTTTGCTTTTCGTTTTGGGCTAAAAGTAATTTTATCTGATTTGTTCTTCGGATGGCATCGGCTTGTTTTTGGGCTAAATTTCTATCGTTTTCAAACTTTATTTTCATTTGTTCCAGCTCAAAACGCTTTTGTATATCACCTAAATCATTGATTTTTTGGGCTTTTTGCGAACTATCTTTTGAGATAATGGCCTGACGATAATATTTCAGGGCTTGGTCGTGGCGGTTCAATACCTCCGAGATTTCAGATAACTCAATCAGGGCTTGGTATCGTACCGCACTACTTTGTGACTCACTGGCGTTTTGGAGCATCAATTTGGCGTATCTTTCCGCTTTTAATGGCTCATGTTTCAATTTATAAAGCGTTAAATAACTGGAATAGAGCGATGCCCGTCCTTGTAAATAATCCTTCTTAGCAAAAATGACATCGGCTTCATCTAAATATTTCAGGGCTTCGTCGGTATTTTTTTCTACTTCTAAATAATAATCACCCATTACCGACTTCGCATACGCAATTTGTATATCATTTTTTGCCAATTCCGACTGTTTCAGTACATTCAAAAACATCGTTTTTGCCATGCTATTTTTGCCAAGTAACTGGTAAGAAATGCCACTAAGACGATAACATTCCCCTAATTGTAAGTGTAAGCCAGAAGTAAGATTTGGGATTTTTTCTAAATAATCAATCGCTTTTTGAATGTAGGGAATCACTTTTTCATATTCCTTAATCTGAGAATAAATTTGTCCAAAACGGAGATTTATCCGCCAAATTTCGTCACAAGGTTTTGTGCTTTCTTCACATTTTCTGAGGGTATTCAGATTGGCCTCCAAAGATTTTGTAAAAAGGTTTTGTTTTAAATACAGATTCGATTGGTAGAATAAGGCTCTGATTTGATTAGGATTATTATTTACGGAAAGAGCTTTTTGATAAAGTTTTTCGGCATAATACAAACCTGAATCTGCCCAAAGGCGGGTCATGAGTGTGTAATTTCTACAAATTTTATTAAGATAAAAAAACTGTAAAGTATCGTTAGCCAGTGAACGGGGCTGACTTTCAAGTACTCGAAGACGTAATTTAGCCTGCCCCATTTCGTCCATATTGGGTAGCTGTGCGAGGGCAGTAACAGATAGAAAAGTAAAAACGACTATACAGATAAATCGGCTCATTTGGGTGGGATTTTAAACTAAATTAAGCGATTTCTGGAATAAATTAGGCGTATTCTATTAGAGTTCTTTCAAAAGTTATTTATTATCCATATTTAAGATAGCGGCGAACAGATTAAATCTTAACCCAAAACGCTTTCTCCGATTTCGATACTTT
>JALONS010000109.1 GCA_025454855.1 Arcicella sp. | reverse complement strand
GAAAACAGCAAAACACCTTTCTATCACCGTTTTGCGAAAGTAGTGCAAAAATAGACTATCAAAGAATAAATTGCAGATATTCGAGAATGTAAAAAAGGCTTCAAAATTTAATTTTGAAGCCTTTTTATTGTGAGTGCTAAGATTCTTTTTAAAATAAATCTATTTACTAAATTTTGCTTTCACAAACCCAAAAATCATTGGTAAAACAGAAACGGCTACGATACCCAAAACTACCTTCTCAAAATTATGCTTTACCCATTCGTTATTGCCTAAAAAATACCCCAAAGAAGTAATCCCCGTCACCCAAAGAACCGCTCCAACGATACAAAAAGTGATGTATTTGGCATATTGCATACTACCTGCACCCGCTACAAACGGGGCTACTGTACGCACAATGGGTACAAAGCGAGCCATGATAACGGTTTGTCCACCATGTTTTTCGTAAAAATCTTCTGTTTGTTGAATGTGGCTACGTTTTAAAAACAGAATTTTCTCTTTCGATTTAATAAAATCACTAAAGAATTTACCGACAAAATAATTTACGTTGTCACCCAATAATGCAGCCGCAATTAACAAAGGAATCACAAACGTTAGGCCGCAATTAACAAAGGAATCACAAACGTTAGTTCTATTTTACCCGTTGCTGCCGCCAAAACGCCCACTGCAAAAAGCAGGGAATCACCAGGAAGCAAAGGCATTACAATTAGTCCTGTTTCTACAAATATAATCAAGAAGAGAAGTCCGTAAGTAAGTGTACCGTGTTCGGTGATAAACTGAGAAAGTGCCGCCAGAGGGTCTTTCAAGAGTTGTAATACAAAATTGATAATTTCCATTTATATCAGTTATTAGTTATCAGTAAACAGTTATCAGTGAATAGTAAACAATTGTTGGTAACCACTAAGTAGTTATCAGTTACAAAGAATTATATAAAATTCTAAAAAAAAACAGCTATCAGAGATACAACTATCCTATTTTCTGATAACTGTTGATTGGTAACTGTTTACTGTGATATTACTTATCTAAGAAATGAGAAAAAGTATCGCCACGAAGACCTAAACGAATGGTTTCTAAGGAGATAACCTCATGAGGGGCAATATTTCCAACGTTTACGTTTGCTCCTACCAATTTCACAAACCAAACTTGTTGGGCTTTTTGGGGAGCTTCCCAAATAATTTTATCTTCTGGAATTTCGGTTAGAATTTCTTCTACCAAACCCTGACGTACTTCGCCCGATGCACGGAAAAGACCTACGTTTCCGCCTTCACGGGCTTCTCCGATTACCTTCCAAGCACCTGCTTGTAATTCAGCTTTCATTAATTTAATCCACTTGTAAGGAGGAATGATTTTGGTTTCATCTTTCGACCCAACCTCTGAAAGTACTGTTACTTGTTCCGCTAATTTTCTGATATATTCGCATTTAGCATCTTGTTCCATTTCTAATGAACCATCCGAAACCTCAGCGTATTCCATACCGAATTCATCTAACACACGGCGATATTCGTCAAATTGATTTCTAACGATAAATGCCTCGAAGAGTGTTCCTCCGAAATATACAGGAATGCCCGCCGATTTATAAACTGCCAATTTCTCTTTCAAATTGGGAGTAACGAAAGAGGTCGCCCAGCCCAACTTCACAATATCAGTATAGCCAGCCCCTAATTCTAAAAAATCTTCTACTTGCCTGATACTCAATCCTTTATCCATAACCATCGTCAATCCTTTCTGACGTGGTTTGGTGGTTCTTTCAGGAATTTGGTTAAGTGGATAATTCATAACTAAAGCCCCCCAGCCCCCAAAGGAGGAGTTTTGTTTGATGCGTATGGAATCCCCCTTTGGGGCTCAGGGGGTTATTTAATTAGCAAAATTACTTATATCCTTTTTATTCCGCAACTTCTAAAATTCAAGGATTGTGTTAATTTAATATCGAATATACATATTGTACTGATTATCAGATTATTAATAATTTTATAAAAATAACTTTTCTTAGAATTATTGAAAATAATTTAAAAAATCTTGTTTTACTAAACAGTGTTCAGTAAATTTACATCGTTTTACTTAAAATCATTATTATGAAAAAAATATTTGTTCTGTTAATTATTGCCATTTCGTTCGTCAATATTAGTGTAGCACAAAGTGTAACCAAAGATGCCGTTGTGGGTGAATGGTTATCTGAAGATAAAGATGGCAGAGTATTGATTTACAAACAAGGAGAAAAGTTTTTCGGGAAAGTAGTATGGGGTAAAGATGGAGGAAGAAAGGACGTAAACAACCCCGATGAAAAGCTACGTGAGCAAAATATCATTGGTTCGGTAATTTTAAAGAACTTTGAGTTTACGGGAAAGGCGTGGGAAAATGGTACTATCTATGACCCCAATAATGGCAAAACGTATTCTTGCACTATGAAAGTTAAAAAAGCTAACGAATTGGAAATCAGAGGATTTATAGGTATTTCGCTGCTGGGTAGAACCACCGTATGGACGAAGGTTAAGTAGTTTGAAAATGGGTTTATTTAAACATAACACCTCATTTTCAAGTCTTTATATAGTAGCATTGTAAAATTAAAAAATGGGCATTTTAGAAAGGAAAGAAAGAGATAAACTTGAAATGAGGGCAATGATTTTGGAAACTGCCCAACAGATTTTTATTGAAGAGGGATTTGAAAAGGCATCCATCCGTGCCATTGCCGACCGTATTGAATACAGTCCTGCCACGATATATCTGTATTTTAAGGATAAAAACGAAATCTTTTTTTCTGTACATGAGCTTGGCTTTCAGAGACTTATCAATGAAATGACACTTGCTATTGAAGGAATCGACGACCCCATTGAGCAGCTTCGCCAGCGTGGATTTGCGTACATGAAGTTTGCCTTTGAAAATCCTGAAATGTACGATTTGATGTTTATCCTAAACGCCCCAATGGAGAGTCTGAAAGACTCAGAAATATGGACTTGTGGTCATGAATGCTTTGTGTTACTCTGCGAAACTATCCAACGCTGTATTGATGAAAAACGCATCCGAATCAGTAATCTTTACATTGCTACAATGTCTATTTGGTCGTTTATGCACGGATTAGTTTCACTAAAAATTAGAAATCGTTTCCAAAAATTTGAGGGGGTAGAATTAGAAGAATTAATGAAAGGTTCGGTAGAACAAATGATACAACTGATTAAAAATGAGTAATCCAGCTTTAGAATTTTTTAAGAATAATATCGGCAAAACTTCTGCCGAAGTAAGTCCATCACCTTTTGGGCGTTGGTTGAACGGAAAATTAATTGACGTAGAGGATGGCTCTTTGACGATGGAGTTTATCGTGCGGAAAGATATGTGCAACCCAGGGGGCATCATGCACGGGGGCGTAGCTACGGGTATGATGGATGATTTGATTGGCATGACAGTTTTCACATTGGGCGGACAGGTATTTTATTCAACGGTCAATCTGAGCGTAGATTTTTTGTACGCTGCTAAACCCGAAGAAAAGCTGATAGCCAAATCTAAAATTGTACGAATAGGAAAGAAAATTGCCCACGCCGAAGGCGAAATCAGAAATGAAACGGGTCAGATTGTGGCAAAATGTACCACCAATTTAGTAGCCACGAGCAATGTGGTCAAAGGTTGATTAGGTAAGGTTTTTGGGGTCTTATGGAGTATGGAGATAGGCTCACAAGAATAGAAATGTATTAAAGTATAAAATTTTACGTAGCTCTAACATCATCAATCAGAAGTATCATCATCAACCTATTTACCTAACCACCAAAAATTTTTAAATATTTGATAATAAGGCATTTATAACAAATGCTTTTTATTTTAACCTTATACTAAACACTGTTCAGTAATTAATATATGTTTATGAAAAAATTATCTATTCTGCTATTAATGAGTTTTGGAACGTTTGGGCAATCCGAAACACTCAATAATTACGTTCAGGAGGGTTTAAAAAATAGCCAAATCTTGAAACAACAGAATTTTCAACTACAAAAAGCCGTTTTTGCTCTCAACGAAGCTAAAACGCTTTTTAAGCCCAATGTTAATTTTAATACAACGCTTTCTACGGCACAAGGTGGACGTACCATCGACATTGCTACTGGCGACTTGGTAAATCCCGTTTACAGTACGCTCAATCAACTGACACAATCTAACCGATTTCCGCAGATTCAGAATGTTTCGGAACAACTGATTCCTAAAGATTTTTACGACCTACGTGTAAAAACAACCATGCCCCTGCTAAATGCTGAACTAAAATATAATCAAGCAATCAAGCAAGAGCAAATTACCATGCAACAAGCTGAAATTCAGGTATATAAAAGAGAACTGGTAAAAGATATAAAATTGGCGTACATCAATTATTTGAAAGCAACTGAGGCTATTAAAGTATATGAAAATGCGTTAAAACTTTTGCGTGAGGCTGAGCGGGTAAATGAGAGTTTGATTAAAAATGGTTCGGCAAATCCAACGGTTTTGGTACGTACTCGCAATGAAATTGCTAAAATAAATGCTGAATTAGATGCCGCCAAAGGGAATCAAAAAAATGCAGCGGCTTACTTTAATTTTCTACTGAATAAAGATTTTACCGAAAAGATTACGCAGGATAGTTTGGGCAGAGAAGGTTTAAAAACAGAACTCGCCGAAGGACATCGAGAGGAATTAGACAAAATCAAGACGGGTATTGATATTAATCGTCAGATTTTGGGGTTAAATCAGTCTTACAAAAAATGGAAAATCGGTGCTTCGTTAGACTTAGGTTCACAGGGGCGTTTTGCTCAAATAGCCAGTGCGGATAAAAACTTTTTCGTACCCAATGCCTTTGTATTATTGGGTATTTCATTCGATATTCCCGTTTATTCTTTTGGGCGTAATCAACTGAAAATCAAGCAGTCAGAAATGGACATTGCTTCATTAGATGCTCAACTCCAACAAATCAGAAACCAGTTGGATTTACAGACCGAAATAGCCAAAAACTCTTTGAATGCTTCAAAAGAAATTTATGAATCAAAGGCTTCACAAGTGAATACCGCCGAACGCTATTACCGTGATATGATGAGAAGATATAAGGAAGGAAATTTGAATTTTATTGAGTTGTTAGACGCTCAGACCCAAATCACGACGGCACAATTACAACAATCTATTTCCTTGTACGATGTCTGGACCAAATGGGTAGAATTAGAAAGAGCCAAAGCCAGTTTTGATTTAAGGTAGAGACAAGGTACTACTTTGTCTAATCATAAATAACAACATTTGGTTTTTTCTATAATTTATGAAGAATAATGGTCGCTTTGGGGAATATAAACAACCGTGAAGGTGCTGAAGCGTTTCAGATTTACTTTACCAAATTAAGTGAACTGGGATAATCTTTAAAACAGCTATCAATTGAAATGAGAGGCATTTTTTCGATAATAGACTGAGCAATTATGATACGGTCGAATGGGTCTTTATGATAGAAAGGTAAATTGATAATGTGTTCATAATGTTCAAATTCGATTGTCAAGATTTCGAATCCATTTTTCCATATCAATCTTGGTAAATTTTGGTATGGCGTATTCATTTCTAATTTTCCAATACTCCGTTTAATAGCCATTTCCCACAACGTAGCTTGACTAACGAAACAAGTATTATCAGGGTTAGAGATATTAGACTTTGCCGTTGGGCTTAATTGAGAATCTCCCTCTAAAAACCAGATAAGTGCATGAGTATCAAGCAATACGTTCATGGTAGATATTCCTTAAAGTCATCTAACGGTTCATTAAAATCAGGAGACATTTTGAAAGTTCCTTTGGCTGAACCAAAAACGGGTACACGCTTTTTCTCTACTGGATTTTCATATTGTTTAGTTAATAAGAAATCAATGTAAAGCGATAAATCACGCTTCAATTCATCTGATTGAAGCAAATTAATTTTCGATTGTAAAAGACGGTCGCTCATTTTAGCACAAATTTTAAACAAATATAAGGAAATAAATAATATGCACTTTCGAGTTCATGATAAATTACAGATAATATAAAACACTTTAAACATGAAAAAAATAGCTATCCTGTCATTACTCCTCACGGCATTATTGGCAAGTTGTGGAAAAAAGAAAGAACCTAAAAAAGCCCTCATCGAGGACGACATCATTGCGGTAAAATTGGCAGATGTCTCTCAGGCAAATTCAACCGATGCCCTCAAAGCCTCTGGTTTAGTAGCATCTTTAGAAGAAGCTCGTTTATCATTTAAAACGGGTGGAATCATTGAAAAAATTTACGTAAAAGAAGGGCAGAATGTACGTAAAGGACAATTATTAGCCACCTTGAACCTCACGGAAATTAACGCTCAGGTACAACAAGCCACTGAAAGTGTACAAAAAGCCGAACGAGATTTAAAACGAGTAACCAATCTTTACCGTGATTCGGTAGCCACCTTAGAACAAGTACAAAACCTCACTACGGCTTTGAGCGTAGCCAAACAATCCTTAGAAATTGCCTCGTATAATCAAGGATATTCAAAAATTTATGCTTCTGCCAACGGCGTAATCGTAAAAAAATTGATGAACGAAGGCGAACTGGCGGGACCGGGTACACCCGTATTTTTCATGAATGCCTCTGGAGCAAACGATTGGGTTATTAAAGTAGGTATTGCCGATAAAGACTGGACTCGCTTGCGTAATGGCGACCATGCTACGGTTCGTTTAGATGCCTTCCCTGAAACAGTTTTCACGGCTTCGGTTTCCAATCTTTCACAAGGAGCAGACCAAAACTCAGGGCTTTATCAAGCCGAATTAAAGCTAAATACACAGGGTAAAAAAATGGCTACGGGGCTTTTCGGAAATGCTGAAATTATGCCTTCTTTTATCCAAAAACATACTTCTGTTCCGATTGATGCCATCGTGGAAGGTAACGGCGACGATGCTTTTATCTATGTAGTGGCAGAAGGAAAAGCCCGCAAAATGTCCGTAAAGATTGTCGGAATTGATAATACTCGTGCTTTCATTGGCAGCGGTTTAGGCGGTATCAACCAAGTTATTACAGACGGTTCTGCATATTTGGTAGAAGGTAGTAAGGTTAAGGTTGTGAAATAATCCGTTTCGATGTTCGAAGTTAGCTATTCGGTCAAATTCTGCTACCAACTTACTACATCGAACATCAAAACATAACCTTCAATATTATAAACCTAACCGATTGAGGTTTGCAAAAGAAGAATCGTATAAGTTCTTAGTTTCTAACAATTTACTCATTCGTTTTTTCGCAAATCGCTTTTCGCTCAGTATAACAAATTCCAAAACCAAGCGAACCTCGCATCGAAAAACGAATATCGAACATCGAATATATGAAAATCTCTGAATTCTCAGTAAAAAACTACCAATTTACCCTCGTTGTATTTCTTGGTATTTTATCAATCGGTATATTTTCTTTATTTAATATGCCACGGGGCGAAGACCCCGAATTTTCTTCTCCTCAGTACGGCGTAACGGTTATTTACCCAGGAGCTTCGCCCAAAGATGTAGAAGAATTAGTAGCAGACGTAGTAGAAAAACGCCTCAATGAACTCGATAATATCAATCGTGTTCGGAGTACCATTGTGGATGGAGCCGCCATTTTTCAGGTGGAATATGATTTTGATACTGACCCCGAAGAAAAATACCAAGAGGTTGTTCGTGAAATGAACGCCGTTCGCAAAGATTTACCGAATGATATTCTCGATATCAGAATTGAACGTTATCAACCCGATGGCGTAAATATTTATCAATTTGCGTTGGTTTCGGAAAACCTGCCTTACAGCAAATTAGAAAAATATGCCGATGAATTAGAAAATCGTTTAGAGAAAGTATCAGCTTTAAAAAATATCAAATCTTGGGGCTTTCCCAAACGTAATATTTCGGTAGAACTAAACCTTGATAAATTAGCCCAAGACAGAATTCCGTTGAATCGGGTTTTAGGAGCTATTCAATCTGAAAATGTGAATATCCCAGGAGGTTCGGTGAATCTTGCTTCTAAAAAATTTAACGTCAAAACTTCTGGTAACTACAAAAATATTGATGAAATAAAGAATACGATTGTTTTCTCGAACGGTTCAAAAATCGTTTTACTCAAAGACATCGCTACCGTAAAGTACGATTACGAAGATGAAACTCACAAAACCAGACTCAACGGACACCGAAGCGTTTTTGTGACGGCGTGTCAGAAGTTTGGGCAAAATATTATCAAGGTTCGTTCACAAACCGACCCCATTATTGAAGAGTTCAAGAAAACACTGCCACCGTCAGTAGATTTAGTAAAGGTTTTTGACCAAGCCGAGTCGGTAGATAAACGTTTGGGGCGTTTCGCCAAAGATTTCGGTATTGCTATCTTGCTGGTTTTGATTACGTTATTGCCATTGGGTTCACGGGCGAGTTTGGTCGTGATGATTTCCATTCCATTATCCTTAGCCATTGGACTAACGTTGCTGTACGCTTTAGGGTTTACCATCAACCAACTTTCAATCGTTGGGATGATTGTGGCTCTCGGTATTTTGGTGGATGATTCCATCGTAGTAGTTGAAAATATCGAGCGGTTCATTCGCATGGGTGTACCCCGTAAGCAAGCCGCCATTGATGCCACCAAGCAAATCAGTTTAGCCGTAATTGGTTGTACAGTTCTATTAATTTTTGCTTTTTTACCCGTAGCTAATTTGCCCGAAGCGGCTGGAAAATTTATCCGAAGTCTCCCGATGGCAGTAAGTGTAACGGTGTTAGCTTCCATGTTTGTTGCTCTCACTATCGTACCATTTTTATCGAGTGTTTTATTGAAAAATCATGAAAATCCAGAAGGAAATTTCATTTTACGCAACATGAAACGCTTGATTTCTGCTACTTACGGACGACTCATGAATTGGTGTTTAAAACATCCAAAAGCCACTTTATTGGCTTCTCTGGGCGTATTTGTAGGCGTAATGTTAATAGCCAAATCTTTCTTAGGGTTTTCGTTGTTCCCAACATCTGAAAAACCGATGTTTTTGGTAAATGTAAGCACTCCCGTAGGTACAAATTTGCAAACCACCGAAAAGGTAGTGGCTTTTGTAGAGCAAGAATTAAAGAAAGTGCCTCAAATTAAAAATATTGCTTCTAATGTGGGTGCAGGAAACCCCCGTATTTACTACAACGTAATTGCTGGACCCGAAACCGAAAATTTTGGGCAACTCTTCGTACTCTTGGAAGACATGGAAACCCAAGAGAAAAAAGACATCATTGACCAACTACGCAACAAATTAATGAATTACCCCAACGCCAAAATTGAAGTAAAAGATTTTGAGCAAGGTCCACCATTAGAAGCTCCGTTGGCGTATCGTATTTTTGGTAATAATCTGGATAGTTTGAGAATTGTGGCGGGGCAAATCGAAAAAATTGTAGCCGACCAAGCAGGAACAATTTACATCGATAATCCGCTAAAAGTACAATCTACTGACTTCCGAACCATCATTAATCGTGAAAAAGCAGGATTGTTGGGCGTGAATATTTCTGACATTGACCGTGTGGTACGTCTGGGTGTAGCAGGCTTAAATGTGGGTAATTTCAGAGAAGAAGGGCAAACCGATGATTATAACATAAATATTTCTATCCCTCGAAGCAATACGAAACAAGATTTAAGTGTATTTTCTAATTTGTACGTCAATAATGTACTGGGAACGGCAATTCCACTGAAACAATTAGTAGAAATTAAGTTTGAAACGTCTCCAACACAAATTAGACACTACAACAAAGAACGATTTGTTACCATAGCAGCTTTTTTGAAATCGGGGTACAATACCGCCAAAGTCAATCAAGAGGTCATCAAAAAGTTAGATGCCTTCAAGTTTCCCAAAGGATTTTCCTACAAAGTAGCAGGAGAAGCAGAGAATGCCGAAAAATCTTTTGGAGGAATAGGGGTAATCATCCTAATAACTGTCTTCGGAATGATTGCCATTCTGATTCTTGAATTTGGTAACTTCAAATCTACATTAATTGTATTATCGGTAATTCCTTTGGGAATCGTAGGAGCAATTTTAGGTTTATTAATTGCTGGCGAAACATTAGGCTTTACATCGGTAATCGGGTTTATCGCACTGATAGGTATAGAAATTAAAAACTCCCTGTTACTCGTTGATTTTACCAATCAGTTACGTGAAGAAGGCATGGAACTCGATGAAGCAATCCATCAGGCTGGTGAAGTTCGTTTTGTTCCAATTTTATTAACCTCATTTACGGCTATCGGTGGGCTTATTCCTTTAGTAATAGAATACTCAGATTTATACTCACCATTGGCAATCGTATTAATTGGTGGTATTACCAGTTCAACCCTCTTGGCACGCTTAGTTACGCCCGTGATGTACAAATTATTACCACCAGCTATCAAAGTGAAATCTTAGAAAAATAATATTAAAGTAAAAATCAAGCTGTACGGTAACACAGACTTGTTTTTGAAAATAGTTATAAAAAAATAACGCTGAAAGGCACTAATCGTCAATGATTATCGTTTAGGGATATATCAACAAAGTCAAAAACAATAAACTCCTCAACACAATGAAATTCAACACCAGTACATTGACCCAATTTTTATCACGGAATTTTTATATAAATCCGAAATTGATAGCACCCCAAAAACGCTTTTATGCCGACTTGGGAATGAACTCGTTGGAATTTTTGGAAGTAGTAGTTTATTTAGAAAATACGTATGGTATTACCTTACCAGATAATGAAATAGACAAAATACAAACCGTGCGACAGTTATCCGAACTCATGGAATCTAACTTAGTGGCGGTAGAAGCATAAAAACAATTTAGTGGTTTAGGGGTTCAAGGCTCAGGCATTTTGTCTGAGCCTTTTTTGTTCAATTTATAATTTGAGTCGTCTCAAAACATAAATTGCAACGACAAGTAAAGTAATTAGCCAAAACTTTGTTGAAAATTTTAACAACCAAATATTTTCAACATCATGAAAAAGCAAATCTTAATTATCACAACACTAATAACCATTCTTTATTCAGCCATTTGCCGTGCCAATGTACCCGTTAGAGGTAATGGAAAAATGGAAACCATTACAAGAACGCTGAGTTCGTTCAACGTCTTACGGGTGAAGTCCACCTATCTAAATGTAGAGGTTGTTTGCGATAAAATGCCCTTTATTGAAATAACAACTGATGCTAATCTTTTACCTTATTTGACCACTGAGGTTTCAAACCGAGTGCTGACCTTAGATAATAAAAAAGGGTATTATCTTATTCCAACCAAATGTCATATTAAGGTCAGCACGGAGTTTTTGAATCAATTAGAAACATTCAGAGAGGCACTCCATGTGAGCGTTTCGAGGATTGATACGCAAGCATTTAATCTAATCATCAACGAAGGTGAACTTACCTCCGTGCAGTTAGCAGGAAAAGTAGAAGAATTGAATATTACTAATGACAAAGGAGCGATTGATGCCACAAAACTTGATTCCAAACACGCAAAAGTGATAGCAGAAACGGATAAATCAATTCAAATGGCTGTAACTGAAACGTTGGAAGTCTCAATGGAAGGAAGAGGTACGTTTAATAATACGGGAAACCCCATTATCAAAAAATCGAACCTTACCCAATACAAAGAGAGAAGGCAGGAATTATCAGAAAAAGCGAAAAAACTACTGGCTCAAACGCCCTATATCAAAGTAAAATTGAAAAACGAAGCAACCGAAAATCGTGAATTTTATGTGGAAGGCTTGAATCCCTACATCAACAAAACGTTTGGGTACGGTTTTAGTATCAAAGCTGGAAAAATCTATGAAGATGCAATTCCTTTAGGTTCAAAAATCTATCTCAGAAATAGACTGGGTAAAAAATTAGTGACTATCACCAAAGAAATGGATAAATCAACGGTTGTCTTATAAATTCAATTTCAACATTTATGACACTTCAAACCACTGCATTACAGTTTGGCTATCTTTTAGCATGGCTATTCTCTATTCTTTTGATTATCAGAGGAGTACGCAATGAACGCCTCAGCGATAAGCTATTGGCTTTCGTAATGTTTTTGTTGGCTCAAGAAATTCAAGATTATACTTTTGGCTTTGCTGGTATTAATTTTCTCTGGGAAGACCTCAATGGTTTTCCCAGATATACTGAATTACTTTTAGGTCCTGCCACGTATTTTTATATACAAAGTCAAATCAATCAGAAGTTTCGTTTTATGCCTCCCCACGCAAGGCATTTAATTCCCTGGGCTACTTATTTTATCATTTATTTACTAATCTTTGTTCAGGGCAAACACGCCGTTCAAAATTTCCAAACTACTCATTTTAGCATTGTTTTAGACTGGGTCTTGCACATAGCAGTCATACTTTCTTACAGTTATTATTTTTATTTATCGCTAAAAATTTACCACAAATTCAGACAATGGGTAGAGACACAATTTGCTGATACAGAGAAAGTTAATTTCGTTTGGTTTAGAAATTTCATTTATATCATGATTGTGGGGCAGGTTTTTAAATGGATTTGGTTGGGTTTGGACACCTTGATGAGCCTGAACTTCTCTGAAGAATGGTGGTGGAATTTGGCATTAGTTTTTATCATTTGTTACGTAGGGATACAAGGGTACGCCCAAGTTCAACCCAACACATTGATTTTCAGGGACTCAGAAGAGAAAAACGGAAAAAGTTTTGAGTTCAAAGAGCATGAATTATTGGGTTGGAAAAACAAGTTATTAAAATTGATGGAAGAAGATAAAATATATCTTGACCCCGAACTTTCATTGAGTCGTCTGGCTATGATTCTTAAAACTAATACCACTCTGTTATCAGCTTTAATCAATTCTCAATTCAATAAAAACTTCAATGATTTTATCAACGAGTATCGAATAAATGAATACCAGAAAAGAATTAAAATGCCCAATAATCAACATCTTTCAAATTTTGGTGTTGCCTTAGATAGCGGATTTAATTCAAAAGCAACTTTTAATCGTGCCTTTAAAAAATTGAATGGCGTATCACCCAAAGAATTTACCGTTGAAAACAAAACGTAAAACACTCATGCAACCTTCTGAAAATAATTTGCATCCTAAAAATATAAACAATTAAATACGCTTAAATATGAAAACCATTACTATCATCCTCTCAACCTTCTTGATTTTTTGTGGACAAATAAAAGCTCAGAACAAAATCTCTGGAAAAATCCTGACCGCCCCACAAAACCTGACCGCCCCACAAAAACCTGCCGAATTTGCTACCGTTGCTTTATTAAATGCAAAGGACTCTTCGATGGTCAAAGCCAATTTAACCGACCTCAATGGAAAATATGAATTTGAGGGAATTAAAACGGGAAAATACCTTATAGCTGGTTCAATGGTAGGTTACAAAAGGACTTTCTCTCCTCTTTTTGAAGTAAACGGTGAATCGGTACAAGTGCCAGATATTCAATTAGTTGCTACTTCAAAAGAATTAAGCGAAGTAACCGTAACGGCACAAAAGCCTTTCTTGGAACAAAGAACCGACAAA
>JALONS010000393.1 GCA_025454855.1 Arcicella sp. | reverse complement strand
TTTCTTATCATCTGCCAACGATAGAATATACTTTACCATCTCGGTTGCTTCGGCTTTTGTAATTTGTGGGTGTGCCGCCATGGGTTGCTCTCCCCAAACGCCACCTCCACCTTTGATGATTTTATCCGAAAGTTTACCCTCAATCATAAACTGTCCTTTGTATTTTTTGGCAACGTCTTTATAATTAGGCCCAATAGACTTTTGGTCGATGGAATGACATGATTTACAGTCGGAAAGCTCAATGAGGCGTTTTCCCGATGATACGCTCAAGTTAGCTTGATGCCCTTGGGCAATAATCGTTTTGTCGTAACCTTCTAAATAATCAATGTTCACCATTACATCTTCTTCTTTGATTTTTTTATTACTCAAAGAACCATCTTCTTTGTCCGAAACTTTTACTTCGTAATCAATCTTATCATCATTCCAGTAAAATGTTTGGTTGCCTTTTATCGCTAAATCTACTTTGGGAACGTCGTTTCCAACTTTAATTTCAATAGATTGCTCAGTTACGTTTCCAGCAGCGTCGGTTACTTTCAAGACAGGTTTGTAAACGCCCGCTTTCACGAATGTAAAACTCGGATTGGGCAAATTACTTTTAGCGGCTCCTTTGGCAAAAGTCCATTCATATTTCACATTATCGCCGTCATAATCTAATGTTCCTTTGGAAGAAAAATTGACTTTCAATGGCACTGAACCTGCTGTTTTATCGGCATTTACTACCACTACTGGTGTACGGTTTCCTGCGTTGAACGTAATCCGAGACAAGCGTGCTTCATCATTTTGAGCAAACCAATTTTGTCCGTATTCCAACATATACAATGAACCATCTTTGGCAAATTGCATATCCATCGGATGACTAAATTTCATATTTGGTAGGAATCTTTCCATCGATACAAAATCTCCGTTGGGTTTCATCGTTACGATATTTATCCAGTCACGCATCCAGTCGTAGGCAAAAAATTTACCGTCTAAATACGAAGGGAATTTCACTTTAGAATTAGCGTCAAAATCTCCTGAATAATAAACGGGTCCGCCCATAGCATTGCGTCCACCTTTGCCGACAATATCCCCAAATTCAGGTGATTCTTTGTAAGGATAATAAATGAAAGCCTTTTGGGCGGGTGGTAATTCTCTTAAACCTGTGTTGTGCGGAGAATCATTAATGGGGCGTTGGGGGTCAAACTTTGCCCAAGTGCTATCTTTTTTGAAATCTCGCTGATTATAGGCTCTGTTGTCTGCCACGAAGAGCGGCCAACCAAAATAGCCTGCTTTGCGTGCCTGATTTACTTCATCGTGTCCCCGAGGACCGTATTTATCCGAATTTTCGCCCGCATCAGGTCCTACTTCTCCCCAGTATAAAAAGCCCGTTCTTTTATCTACCGAAATACGGTAGGGATTACGATTACCCATCACATAAATCTCAGGACGAGCCATTGCCATGTCCTGCGGAAATAAGTTTCCTTCTGGAATCGTGTATGAACCATCATCTTGGGGCTTAATTCTTAGGATTTTTCCTCTCAAATCGTTGGTATTTGAAGATGTATAGCGAGCATCCCAACCTGAGCGTCCTTCTCGATTGTCACTCGGTGAGAAACCTTGTGAATCAAAGGGGTTGGTATCGTCTCCCGTAGAAAGATACAGATTTCCTTGTGCATCCCAATCAATCGACCCTCCCGTGTGGCAACATCCTGTACGTTTTACGGGTACACGCAAAATTACTTTTTCAGAACTCATCACAAGCGTATCTTTCACATCATCATACACAAATCTCGAAAGGTGTTGGGCGGTATCTGGTAGCCCACGAGCGGGAGAATAAAATAGATATACCCAATGATTTTGATTGTATTTGGGGTCTATATTCAAGCCCATTAATCCGTATTCATTACCCGTAAAAACATTCAAATCTGCTACTACTTTTACGGCTTTTTTCTTGGGGTCGTACACTTTCATCAAACCTTTTCTTTCTGTAAACAATACTTTCCCATTGTCTAAAACTGCCAGTTCGGTAGGTTCATCCAATTTATCCGTTAAAATTGTTCTGGTGTATCGGTTTTCTTCGGGTGGTAAAACACTTTTTGCTTTTGAATAGTCTAAAGCTGGACCCGAAGCTGCCCATTGCAAACCTCCCAAAATATGCTTGAGGGGAATTTCTTCCGAGAAGGTTTCATTGGTGTGCCCCCAATTAGTGTAAAATGCTCTTCCACCATCGTATTCATGGTACCAAGCCATCGGATGAAAATCGCCCATTGTACCTTCTTTGTACGAATTTTCATCTACCGTAAACAATACTTTTACATTGGTATTGAAATCCTTAAAACTGTAAAATTCGTCTTTACGTTCTAAGGTCTCAGGCATAAAATTGGTAGAAATATGCGAACGGTCTTTGATGATAAATTTACCATTTTGAACGTTTGATACATTTTTACCAGGATGTCCATTAAAATACCCTCCTACCAATTTTCCGTACCAAGCCCAGTCATACTCCGTGTCCGAAGCCGCATGAATACCCAAGTAGCCTCCGCCCGCTTGGATGTACCGCTCGAAGGCAATTTGCTGAGGCTCAGACAGTACGTTCCCCGTAGTGCTATTAAAAATGACTACTTTATATTTTTTCAGATTTTCCTCATTGAACTTTTCTGAGTTTTCGGTGGTATCAACTGCAAAACCATTGGCTTTGCTCATTTCTTGAATAGCTTTGATACAATAAGGAATTGAGCTATGCCGAAAACCCGTAGTTTTAGAGAAAATTAAAACCCGTTTTCCTTGTAAGGGATTGGCATTTTGTGCTTGTAGCCATGTTAATCCAACACTAAGGACAGTTAAGGCTGTCATTAAAATCCGTTTCATAAACAATATGTTTGTTGGGTGAATAATGTATAAAAATAGCAGTAATTTGTAGGATAAAGTTAATGGAGATTATACTTTTTACTATCTGACTTTATGTGGAGAGTTTTTGTTTAACTATTAGTTATGGCAAGGCGAAAAATCGAATACAGCTTTATACAAGTGAATAGTTATTCGTATTGCGATGTTCGATGCTTGGGCATCAACTTGTTGATAATGAACACTTAGTCTTGACGGAAATCGTTGTTTTGAACGATACTTTCCGTTACCTACGCATGAAAACCTTAAAATTGTTATCTTAATTCTAAAACAAAAAGAGAGGTCGTCTAAAAGTGGAAGGTATAAATCATCAGTACACTCAACCGATTTTGGTTTGTAAAAGATAAGCCACATAACTTTTTGGTTACAGGAAACTTACCTCCTCGCTTTATCACAAATCGCTTTTCGCTTTGTATGATTTATAATTTCTACTTTTACACGACCTCTCGTCATGCCATTTTTCCTACTTTATTCGTTTGTTTTGGGTTAATGCTTTGTATCTAAGCAATGCTTCTAAATAATAATAATCAGCGTAAATTAGTGGCACATCCACTTCCGATTTTGCGGGTTTATGCCCCGTGCTG
>JALONS010000392.1 GCA_025454855.1 Arcicella sp. | reverse complement strand
TTGATTTGCTGTAATTGAGCGTAAAATTCTTCAAACGTAAATTGATTTTGACGAATTTTCTTGTTGATACGTTCAGACTCTTCTTCGTCAAATGCCATTTGAGCTCTTTCTACCAAACTTAGTACGTCGCCCATGCCGAGAATACGGCTTGCCATACGGTCGGGATAGAATTGGTCGAGTGCGTCCATTTTCTCGCCCGTTGAGATAAACTTAATGGGTTTATCCACGATATGACGAATAGATAGGGCAGCACCACCACGGGCATCACCGTCTAATTTAGTAAGGACAACACCGTCAAAATTTAAGCGGTCATTAAATGTTTTAGCAGTGTTTACAGCATCTTGTCCCGTCATCGAATCCACCACAAAGAGTGTTTCAGAAGGTTTGATAGCATCTTTAACCGTTGCAATTTCGTTCATCATGGCTTCATCCACTGCCAAACGTCCAGCAGTATCCACAATGATAACCCGTTTACCCATTTTACGCCCGTAAGCCAAAGCATTTTGGGCAATTTCTACGGCATTTTTATTCTCGGGCTCGGCATAAACATCCACGCCTACTTGCTCTCCAAGAACCTTCAATTGGTCGATAGCGGCAGGACGATAAATATCACACGCCACTAAAAGTACATTTCTACCGCCTTTTTTGAGGTATTGAGCTAATTTTCCAGAAAAAGTGGTCTTCCCAGAACCTTGCAAACCCGCAATCAAGATGATGGCAGGGTCAGGTTTAAGATTAATGGTTTGTACATCTGCCCCCATTAATTTTACCAACTCCTCATGTACAATTTTTACCAACATTTGCCCGGGGTCCACCGCAATCAAGATTTTCTGCCCCATGGCTTCATCTTTGATACGGTCGGTGATTTCTTTGGCAACTTTATAGTTTACGTCAGCATCCATCAAAGCCTTACGGATTTCCTTAACGGTACTGGCTACGTTTACATCGGTGATGCGTCCCTTACCTTTGAGGGTACGCATAGCGGTGGTGATTTTACTGCTTAAATTTTCAAACATTTTTATTTATTTATTTCAAAATTTTTTTTTGAGGGCTTAATCCTTCTAAAATGATATATTTTAATACTTTTTCAGGTTTTATATCTTCTGGAATATTATTAATTTCTTCCAAAATAGTAGGGATAAATAGAGCAACATAATCACGTTTAGATGATGGTGTATCAATTACCTATAAAGCACTTTTGAGGTTTTTGATATTCTGTTGATATGGAATATTTTTATCAATAGTTATAAAAATGTCGAAATTATATTCTCCAATCAAAGTCATAAGTTCTCCATTTTCTTACCCAGCCATTCCATATCACCGATAGTAAATACCTCATGTGGCTCAAATAACTCTTTCAGCCGCCAGTCGATATGTTCATCAAGCAGCAGTTTCATAGTTTGCTATTTTAGGACGTTTTGGTTTAGGAATTCCTCTTTGGGTTAATTCTTTGAGGACTTCAATTACCATTTCACGACTAATATGTGGGAAGCCAATCAAGAAATCTTCATAGTTGCCATCTTCTATGAGATAATCCATTAATGTTTTTATAGGTACACGAGTTCCCTTAAAAACGGGTTCTCCCGACATTATTTCGGGATTAATTGAGATTACTGAATTATTTGCTTTCATTTCAATAATTCTGTTAAAACCTTATTTGTCAATCGTTTATCAAAGATAGCTTTTACTGGAATTTTAAAGTTTTTTACCGCTATACTTTCAAGATTTCCATCTTTCCCTTTGAATATTAATTCATATTTTTTATGGCTCAAAACATACTGTTCAATCGTTTGCTTGGTAGGGTCAATTATCCAATATTCTTTTACGCCGTGAGCTTCATAATCTTCATATTTGATAGTTCTATCATTGGTAGCGGTTGATTTAGAAAGCACCTCAACGACCAAATCAGGAGCGGGGAATTGCATTTGGTCTTCGGTGAAATCCTTTGCCCTTGATTTTTTCCAAAAACATACATCTGGTTCGTAGTCATTGCGAGAGAGAGGGACTAATAATTTTTCAATACCGACTGTTCCTAAAGCATTTTCAACGCAGAATGTGTCCAATAATTTATAAACATTACCATTAACTTCATTATGTTTCAACTTTACGGGTGAGTGAAAATAAATCTCTCCATTGATGAATTCCATTTTACGGTTTTCTTCAATGATTTCGTAAAAGTGTTTACGCAATTCTTTCTCTTTTTCCAAAGCCTCTTGTAAACGCTGAAGAACAATGTACGCATGAGGCGAAGCTAATATGTCTTTTTGGATTTGTGGAAGACTACTCATAAAAAAATGTATCTGAAATTGAGTTCATTTATTATTTACCTTTCGCCATTTACCGAACAAATACAAAGGTACAAAATAAAGTCTAATCGGGTTTGATTAAACAGGTTTTTGCTTATCCTCTGAAATTCAATTAATTTCAAGCATGAAATCAATTCAACAGCTCAAAATAGCCACTATTTTATATTTACTCGTACCTTCTCTTTTGTTTTTATGCACGTGGGTACACTTATGGATAGGTATTCCATGTATCGTTTTCATGGTTTTTTATGTGAAGAATATATTTGAGACTGCGGAAGATAAAACCGACAATGGCATTGCAACACAACATTTTTTCATATCCATCGGTATTTCTCTGTTGTTGAATTTTATGTTAGGTATTGGTGAATTTAGGTATCAAACCTATGATTTTCAGGCGAATAACTTCAAGTTTTACGATTTAGTTACGCATCAACTTCCCGTTTACTATCCCAAGCAACAGACTTTTCTTTGTTACTATACAGGTTATTATTTACCATCAGCGATGTTGGCAAAAGTGTTTGGTTTAGCCAGCTGTCGTTATATCTCTTACCTTTGGAGTGTGCTGGGTTTGGCATTGGTATTCCTTTGGATTAGTACCTTCTCTCGTAAAAGTTTTATGGCAGTGATTGTTGGCATCCTACTTTTTTCACATTCTTGGATAGTGATTAAAGTGTTGATGAATATTGAATTTTTTAAAGAGGTATGCCAGCCGTATTACTTTCAGTTGAACCAATTCAAGTTGATTACGCAATCTTTCGTCAAAAACTATTCTTGGGCAATTCAGCATACACTTCCTGCTTGTTTAGGAGCGTGTGTATTGATACATATTTACCAACGAGATGACTTCAAACAAGAGCTAAAATACTTATTGCTGATGCTATTGAGTACCATGTTTTGGAGTCCGCTTACTACCATTGGCTTATTTCCATTCGTGGCTTTTTGTTTTTTGCAAAATCTAAAAATGCTGTTTAATTCCTCAGAAATGAAGAATTTACTTTGGATGATAGGCATTGTTGTAGCCTTTAGCCCATTGATGCTCTACTTTATCAGTACCGAGGGTATTCATGCCAATAATACAGAATTTATGTGGGAAACGGGCGTAGGGTTTTGGTTTTTAATTTACCTAATTTACATTTTTTCAAACTTCATTATTTGGGGCGTT
>JALONS010000391.1 GCA_025454855.1 Arcicella sp. | reverse complement strand
TTTCCAAGACTATACACCCGATATGTTTGATATGGTACTGGATACTGCTGAAGAAATAGCCGACAAAATTATGCGTCCTGCTTATGTTTCTTCAGACCGAAATCAGCCTGAATTAGTAAACGGGCAAGTAAAAGTACACCCTGCTGTAAAAGACTACTTGAAAGCAATGGGTGATTCGGGTATGATTGGAGCAATGTTTAAATACGAACATGGCGGACAACAATTACCCACTACCGTAGGAGCCGCCAATGAGTTTATTCGTGGAGCAGCCCATAATTCATTCGTGATGTTTACGGGATTAACGGCGGGTTCGGCACATTTAATTTTATCATTTGGTTCAGAAGAATTGAAAGAAAAATATGCCTCACGTATGGTTACGGGTGAGTGGACGGGTACGATGTGTTTGACCGAACCACAGGCGGGTAGTTCATTGTCGGATGTAATTACTACGGCATCACCACAGGCAGATGGTACTTTCAAGATTAAAGGACAAAAAGTATTTATCTCAGCGGGCGACCACGACATTGCCGACAACATTATTCACTTAGTATTGGCTCGTATTGATGGTGCTCCGTTGGGGACAAAAGGAATTTCTTTGTTTGTCGTTCCTAAATTTAGAGATAACGGAAGTGGTGCTTACACGGAAGATAACGATGTAATCTCAACGGGAATTTATCACAAAATGGGGCAGAAGGCTACACCAGCCATGCACCTAACTTTTGGCGATAAAGACAATTCAATCGGATATTTGGTTGGCGAACCTAATCAGGGACTAAAATATATGTTCCAGATGATGAATGAAGCCCGTTTGGGCGTAGGAATGGGTGGTACTTACATTGCATCAGCGGCTTATTATGCGTCGTTGGAATACGCTAAAGAGCGTCCACAAGGAAGAAGTTTGAATAATAAAGATTTAACTGAAGCCCAAACATTCATCATCAATCACCCCGATGTAAAAAGAATGTTGTTGTTCCAAAAAGCCATTGTAGAGGGTTCTTTGGGCTTACTGTTAGAATGTTATTACTGGGAAGATATGATTAATGCACTCGGCAGACAGTCTGAGGAAGCCAAACCATATCAACTCATGCTTGATTTGATGACCACCGTTGCGAAAACTTATCCTGCCGAAATGGGTATCAAAGCAGTCAATGAAGGTTTGCAAGTATTTGGTGGTTATGGCTATACCGAAGACTTCCCACTCGAACAGATGGCTCGTGATGTACGGATTATGTCCATCTATGAAGGTACTACGGGGATTCATTCGCTCAATCTGTTGGGTCGTGGTATTACTGCAAACGGAGGAAAAGCTCCTCAATTATTGTTTGATTAGAGAAAGAATTAGGTCGTCTTCAAAAAGTAACCATGCACTTGTTAGGCATTGCCACTAAAGGTGATAACGAAGTATTCTTGGCAGATGCTAATTTGTACATGGATTTCTTCGGAATTGTAGTAGTGGGATGGATTTGGCTAAAACAAGGAGTTGTAGCCAAGAATGCTTTAGTAACTAATAGTTTAGATAACAACTCACAAAGAAATAGCGTTTGCAGTATAACTTTTTTGAAATTACCAACACATCAATCAAACTAAAATCCCTGCCCTACGGTGGGGATTTTTTATTGTCTTTCTCCTGCCTTGATAGCAGCATTTATAAAGTTCTCAGCGGGAGTTATTGGGCAGGTAAATGCTTCGTTATAAGCACAATAAGGTTGATATGCTTTATTAAAATCAATCACGAGTTGGTTGTTTTTGACATCATTAACGCCAAAATCTAAATACCTCCCAGCTCCGTAGGTTTCTTTGTTGGTAGTTAAATCCTTGAAAGGAAGAAATAAATTACCTTCGGGTGTTTTGAAGATTTTTAAAGAATATTTCACACCTTCTACCTCAAAAGATACATTTCCGTAGGCTTCGTATTCCTCCGCTCCGCCGCCCGTCATGGAAATATTAGTGGTTTGGTCGGATGAAAATTTATCTAAAGTCCCGTTTACCTTAAAACTGGGATTAATCTCAAAATATTTTAATCCCTTAAAAACTGCCTTATTGGTGATTGGCGATTCTTTATCGGTCTTCAAAAAAGTATCTTTCTGATTTCTCAAATCTTGAATAGTTTTTGAGTAGGCATCATTGCCAGAGGAGGAATCTTTTGTTTCCTGAGAACCCACCAATGAATAAAAGACAATTACCAATAAAACGATTAATACCGTGAAGAGGAAAAATTTGTTCTTGAACATAAAACCTGATTTTTCAACAAATGTAATAACGATGATTTGAAAATCAGTAATAAACCTATGCTTTCCGTGTGCTATTAAATACTAACTTGCAGGAGTATTCAATTAGATATATTAGGTGAGAATTCGGAAATGATATAAAATCCGAAATCTACCATTCATCATCCTCAATCAAATCATGTTTACAGGAATTGTAGAAGCCATCGGCGAATTAAAAAATCTTGAGAAAGAAGGCTCAAATGTAACGTTTACCTTTACTTGCCCATTCACAAATGAACTCAAAATCGACCAAAGTCTTGCCCATAATGGCGTATGTCTTACAGTAATTGATGTACAAGGTAATGAGTATAAGGTAACGGCTATTGATGAAACGCTTCAGAAAACCAATCTCGGAACTTTACGAGTGGGCAACAAGGTAAATCTGGAAAGATGTATGCCCGCTAATGGTCGGTTTGATGGGCATATCGTACAGGGACACGTGGACCAAACGGGTGTTATCACGGCTATTTCCGAACAAGACGGCTCATGGCTTTTTGATTTTGAGTATTCACCTGATGAACAGAATGTGACTGTCGAGAAAGGTTCAATCTGTATTAATGGAACGAGCCTTACCGTTTTTAATTCGGGCATCAATACCTTCCGAGTAGCCATTATTCCCTACACGTATGAACATACCGTTTTTCATACATTTCAAGTGGGAGACATCGTTAATTTAGAATTCGATATTGTTGGAAAATACATTAAAAAAATGCTTAAAATGTAGTACAGGCTTTAGCTTGTTGTATAAAATCATGAATAAAATTCTTATTATATTACTATTTTGGACGTTGCAACTATCCGCCCAAACGCCCATTCATATCATTCCTGAACCATCTTCATTACAGAAAGGTATGGGTGATTTTATCCTGACGAGAGATACTAAAATTAGCATCATAAATCCAAACGCTGAGGTAAGGAGAGTAGCTCAATTTTTTATAGAAATGGTGAATTTACCCACGGGGTACAAATTGAGTACCGCTGAAAATATTAAATTCCATTCCTCAAAAAGCATCAATTTTATTTTGGATGAAAAAATGTTGGCGGCACCAGACCAATATACCCTAAATGTTACCACCAAATTTATCGACATCAAAGCTCATAGCCCGCAGGGAATGTTTTATGCCGTACAAACCTTAATGCAGCTATTGCCCAAGCAGATTGAAAACAATACTTTTCAAAAAACAATTTGGAAAATCCCAGCCGTCAATATTACGGATGCTCCCCGATACGATTGGCGTGGCATTATGTTGGATGTAAGTCGCCATTTTTTTCCAAAAGAATACATCAAGAAATTTATCGACCAATTGGCTCGTCTGAAATTCAATACATTTCACTGGCATCTAACTGATGACCAAGGCTGGAGAATTGAGATAAAATCTTATCCTAAACTGACCTCTGTGGGGGCATGGCGTGTGCAACGCACGGGAAAATGGTGGGAACGTGAACCCGCCAAAGAAGGAGAAGAACGTTCTTACGGTGGATTTTACACTCAAGAAGATATTAGAGAAATTGTAAAATATGCCCAAGACCGATACATTTCTATTTTACCCGAAGTAGATGTACCAGGGCATTCGTTAGCTATTTTGGCGGCTTACCCCGAGTTTTCGTGCGGTGGGGGTAAGTTTGAAGTAAACGCTGGGGTGAAATTTTATAAAGATGTTGAAAATACACTTTGTCCCTCTAACGAACAAGTATATGTTTTCTTGGATAAAGTCTTTGGCGAAATCTCGCAACTATTTCCGCATCCTTACATACACATTGGTGGCGATGAAGCCTACAAAGGTTATTGGGAAAAAAGTGCAGAGTGCCAAGCTCTGATGAAACGAGAAGGATTGAAAACTCAGGAAGAACTACAAAGTTATTTCGTGAAAAGAGTAGAGAAAATAGTGCAGTCGAAAGGTAAGCGATTGATTGGTTGGGATGAGATCCTCGAAGGGGGGCTTGCTCCCAATGCCACGGTGATGTCTTGGCGAGGAATGAAAGGAGGGATTGCTGCTGCCAAACAAAATCATCAAGTAGTAATGAGCCCTTGGGAATATGTGTATCTCGACCTCTATCAAGGCGACCCCAACGTAGAACCCGTTACTTACGGAATGGCTCGTTTGAAAAAAGCATACAGTTTTGAACCTACTCCTAAAGGCGTGGAGGAAAAATTGATTTTGGGTGGACAGGGCAATCTTTGGACGGAGTCAGTTCCCACTACTCGTCATTTAGAATATATGCTTTATCCCCGTATTCTTGCTATTTCAGAAACCTTGTGGAGCTTGAAAGAAAAAAAGAATTGGCAGTCGTTTACACAAAAATTAGAAACGCATTTCGCCCGTTTGGATGAAGCCAAACTAAATTACGCTCTCAGTATGTACGATGCCATCGTGAGAACAGAGAAAGATGCAGCTGGCAAGATAAAAATAGAACTGAGTACAGAAGTGGATGGAATGGATATTTATTATACTTTCGACGGTACAAATCCTGATAATTACTCCCCAAAATACCGAGGACAAATGCTGGAAATTCCTAAGTCAGCCACTACGCTCAAAGTTATCACTTATCAAAACAACAAACCCAAAGGGAAACAAATAACCCTTACGATGAAAGACCTCCAAGACCGAGTCGGTCGTTATAAAATAGAGTTCTTTCAAAAGTGTTTGTAATATTTGCTTAAGTGTCGAACTTTACGAAATTATGGCAAAATACGATACAATAAAGTTATTGGCGGATTCAA
>JALONS010000390.1 GCA_025454855.1 Arcicella sp. | reverse complement strand
AAATATAAGTCTCAAAATCTGATTCTGAAACATTCACAGGTAACTTATTCATAGGTTTTTTTATGATAAAGATACTTGAAATTCAACTAAACAACTTTAAACATAAAAATGATTCTAAGAATTTCAACCTCTCTGAAGTCATATTCATTTAGAAAACAGTTTTAATTTTAAAGAAACACAAGACTTCAGAGAAATCAAATATTAGGCTTATCCCCTACTTCCACCACCTCTTTTGCTTCCGCCACCGTCGCCGTTGTTGTTTCGTTGATTTACTTTTACGGTATTACCAAAATTATAGGTAAAATTGAGTCGTATTCTTCGGTTGTCCCAGCGGTACACGCCCGTAGTCTCTAAATTATCGGTTACCAGATTATTAGACCATCGGTTGATGTAGAAAGGGTCTTGGATGGATAATTTGATAGTCCCTTTTTTCTCCCAAATAAACTGCTTAAATCCAATATCGAAAGAACCTTGCGAACGGGACGTTTGAAAACCCCAAGTTTCGCCTGAACTCATCCAGCCCGATAGTTCAGCCGAAAGCATCTTTGATAAGGTAAACGTCTGTTGCAGATACATTCCACCGTACCATTGATTAATATCAACGGAGGCATTTTCGTACTCATAATTATATACGTTGATGCCCGTCCAAGCATTGAAATTGATATTCCACCACTTAGTTACATCAAAGGGTATTGAGGTATCAAAACTCCACCACGAAATTTTACCTACTACGTTATCGGTCGAACTTCTGAGCAATCGCCTATTCGGAATCAGCGTGGTATCTACGCCAAAAACTTCCGTCCAAAATTGCTGCATATTCACGTAATCAAACGAAAAGCTAAAAGCATCCTTGATGGTATGAGAAAAGCTGTAACTATTCTTCAGAATTGGTAGAATGTTGGAATTACCCTGTTCGTACTGCTGGGGAAAATAAAAACGCCTGTAAATATTGAAAACATCGTCATCGGGTCGCTCTATTCTACGGCTATATCCCAACGATACGGTATAGTTTTTAGATACTTTGTGATTTAGGAAAATGGTAGGAAACAGATTGAAATAATCTTGCTCTGATAGTTTTTGACCGTTCCTGTCTTCTCCACGAGTATAAGTTTGCTCACCTCGTAAACCTGTTTGCAGGTTAGTATTTTTGCTCAATTCCGTATTCACCATCACATAAGCCGCAAAGATATTTTGGTCAAATCGAAAAAAGGCATTTACCAACGCTCCGTTATCTCTAAAATTATCGTTAAAATCCTTATCATTTGTCGAAAAGCTGGCTTTCAGTCCCGTTTCTAATTTAATTTTTTTCGTAACCATTTTTTCTAAATCTGTCTTGAAAACATACGTGTTAGACTGATAAGGCAAATAAATTTGATTATTCACGAAGGTTACTTTTTTATCAACGGTAGTAGTGGTGAGAAAACGATTATCAGTGAGTGCTTTGTTATAAATAATGTCAAAATCGGTATTCCAAACCGTAGCCGTATCAAAGGTATGTTTCCAATGGGTATTGAATATAAAATTATTGTTGTTTGAGCGTCTATCTCTTTCCAACACCAACAATGAACTGATGGCTTGTTGCGTTGCTTTTTGTTCTACCACACGGTGGTCGGTATTGGCTGAAAGAGACGATTGCAAGGAAAATCCCAGTGTACTTTTCTTGGATAGGTCATAATCAAAGCCCAATTTGGCATTCCATGCCCCATAACTTCCCTCTGAAACTTCGTAATTATCCCGTGTTTCAAGTACTTTGCCATCTCCTAAAAACCGTTGATTTTCCGTACTGGTATTAAAACTGCGGTCGTTATTTCGGCTCAAATTGGCGTATAGCGTATATTTTTCCTTTTTTGAATTGACGGTAATACCCTGTCCGTTTTTGGGCAAACTCCCTACTTCATCGTAATAACTATAACCCGCTGATAGGTCAAGAATATAATTGGTACCCAAACTTTTCCCTTTTTTAGTTTTAATATTAATCAGAGCTGACGTACCCGAAGCATCATAACGAGCCGAAGGGTTGGTGATTACCTCAATTTTTTCAATATCATCACTTTTCAACGTTTTCAAAAAAGCCGCTAATTGTTCATTACTAAGATACGTTTTGCGGTCATCAATCATGATGGTAACACCTGCTTTACCTTTTACCTTAATAGTTTCTGAATTTCTATCCACCGTAACCCCAGGTACTTTTTCCATGAGTTCCAAACCATTCAAGCCCGACGTGATGGGACTCGCCTCCACGTTCATAATCATTTTATCCCCCGTTCTTTCTATCAAAGGTTTTCGGGCGGTTACCTGTACCTCAGTAAGTGTTTGATTATCAGCTACCAATGAAATATTAAATGTTTTATTAGTCTCCGAAATCGTTACTTTTTGATAATACTTCTGAAACCCAACGGCGGTAACACTCAGTAGATACGTATTGGCAGTTACTTGTTCGATGGTAAAGTTACCATCAACATCGGCAACGTTTCCTTTCACGAAAGAGGAGTCTTTAGTATTGAGCAATAAGACATTAGCAAATGAAACTGCCTGTTGTTTGTCATCAATAACACGCCCAGCAATTGGTTGGGTTTGGGCTACCGCAGCACCAGAAAATAATAAGAGTAAATAGGTAAAAAGGTTTTTCATCGAATAAAGTTTTAAGTAAATAGAAGAGTTTATTGACAGCTACGAAACAAAGATGCAAAATCTATCGTGCAGGTTGCAAAATAGGGTGTTAAAGATTGTTAAAGTCTGATTATTAATAATTTAGTAGGCGGTAGGATTTAGTTGTTGGCTGTCAGGGAATCTTCTATTACACTAAATCCTTTTTTGGGTTCACTTAAAAATTTGCGGTATTGCGTGTATCATGTATGTACTCAGCGAAAAGCGATTTGCGAAAAACTACAAATAAAATACTGAAAACCAATAGTTTACAAAACTTTTCTTTTTGCAAACCTCCATCAGTTAAGCATAAGTCTGAAAATAAATTAGACAGAGCAAGTAATTTAATATCAACAATACGTTTATACCTTCGTAAATAATTATCAAATTTTCATACCGTATCCGAAATAGTAAAAAATCATGCTCAACGTCGCCCTCATTGGTTTTGGTTTATCAGGCAGATATTTACAAGCTCCTTTTTTTGAAACCAACCCAAATTTTAACCTAAAAACGATTGTTTCTAATAGTCAAAATCCGAAGGAATACTTCCCAAATGTAAATGTTGCTAAAAGTTTGGAGGAGGTTTTGGCGGATGATTCCATTGATTTAATAAGTATTTGTTCCCCCAATGCTACCCATTTTGATTACGCTAAAAAAACGCTGTTGGCGGGTAAAAATGTATTGGTTGAAAAACCATTTACCGCTACCATTGCCCAAGCCGAAGAACTTATTACTTTAGCACAGACAGTAGGAAAAACGCTAACTATCTTCCAGAATAGGCGTTTTGACAGCGATTTCATGACAGTAAAAAAGATTATTGAAGATGGGTTATTAGGAGAAATTCTCAATTTTGAAATCCATTTCAATCGTTTTAAACCTGTACTAAATCCTAAAAAATGGAAAGAAACCGTAAGCCCCGCCAATGGTATTTTGTACGATTTGGGTTCGCACATTATTGACCAAACGATTGTATTATTTGGGGTTCCGAAAAGCGTTTGGGGGCAAACTTTCACGCAAAGAGAACACTCTGAAATTGAAGACGCTTTTGATATTCGTTTAGATTATGGCAAATTAAAAGTTACGCTGAGGTCGAGTTTGATGGTACG